>CAISOG010000165.1 GCA_903887035.1 uncultured Holosporaceae bacterium
ATGACAGAATCCACCGATAAGACCCATGCCATACAGCTGCCCTGCCCGCTCCTCAAAGCGGCGAATCAACAGCATGTCTTTGTACAGTTTTAACAGGTGATCCAGTTGCAACTTGGCGCCTTGATCGCCCGCCGTCCCCGTCACCGCTTTTTTGCCTGCTGTTTTGCCCGCTACATTGTTGAATTGCTCATTGGCCATCAGGGATCTCCGTACTTGTCCTGAAATTTTGTGTGAATTCTTCTTGACCGCACCCCCAAATCAACAGATTGGTTTGGGCAATCGGTAAGTTAATTCAGCCCTAAAATAATAGATTTCATGCCGTTGGCCAGCTTAAAATGATGTTCCCGGCTTGTTTTCTTTCGCACATGCGAAGGTTAAGGGGCGCCACGGGGCAAAACTGAGGATCTTACGAGCTTACCCCCCGCTTCGATTGCGGGCTTCGCGGGCGGTTGCATCATGGGTTGGTTCCACAAAGCCGCTAGCCAAAAGCGCTTGCAGCCCTTAATCTTAGGGATGTAAGTTTTATGATTCATGTTGCTGTAGGGTGGAATGGTGGGATGAGACACTGGATTATCGGTTGCCTGCTGCTGACCTTAACCGCCTGTGCTGAGGGGCAGTTGGGGGCGCAGCTTTCCAAACGCCTGTACGGCAGCACGGAGGGGAGTAAGCCGCATTATAAGATCGGCGAACCCTATACCATCAACGGCGTGACCTATTATCCTGAGGAAAATTTTGATTACAGCGCCAACGGCACGGCCTCATGGTACGGCAAGGCCTTTCATGGGCGCACAACAGCCAATGGCGAAGTGTTTGACCGCGAACAGCTAACGGCGGCGCACCCAACCCTGCAATTGCCCAGCATTGCCCGCATTACCAATTTGGAAAACAATCGATCGGTGGTGGTGCGGATTAACGATCGCGGCCCTTACCGCAAAAATCGCCTGATCGATTTATCGGAACACACCGCCGATGTGTTGGGCTTTCGGGAAAAGGGTGAGGCCTATGTCAACGTCACCGTCCTTAGTGAACCGAGCATGGAGCTTAAAAACGCGCTGTTAAACAATGGCAAACAAGATCCCAACGCCATTGATGCCCCGTCGCAGCGGGTGGACAATGTTCGCACCAGCGATATTAAGGCGGCCACGCTGGATAAAAATTTGGATAAGGGCATTGCCACCGACAGCCCACCACCCCTTAACATTGCCAGCAGCAATAGCCGTCCACCCCTGCTGGCGCCACTGCCCCCCCCATCCAGCCTGATCCCGCTGAATGCGGCCAGTCCCAAATCCAAAGATGTCGTAACCGCCAGTAAGGCCGCCAATCCCGCAGGCAAAAGCCCTTCGTTGGCTAGCGCTAAATCGGCCAGCCCAACTCTTGACACCAAGGGTGCTACCGCCACGGCGGCGATTGGCCAAAAGACAGGATTTGTGCAAGTCGGCAGCTTTAAGAACGCCAGCGTCGCCGCCCGCGTTTCCGACAGCGTTAAACCCGCCGCGCCCGTCAACGCAAAAGTTCAGGTGCGCACCGTCGCGGGATCCTCTAAAGTTCAAGTTGGCCCCCTTAAGCCAACCCAATTGGCAGAGCTGTTGACGAAGGTTAAGGCTTTGGGGTTTAAACAAGCAACCGTGGTTTATGTAGAATGACACCGACAAAAAAACTTTTCCTTTCTGGCCTGCTGACCTTCAGCCTGACTCTTTTTCTGACCTGGCCAACCAACCCTGCCCAGGCGGCCACCATCGAAACGCGCGCGCAACAGGCGGTGTTGATCGATCTGTCCACCAACACCGTGCTGTTGGAAAAAAACGCCGATCAAGCCATGTACCCATCATCGATGAGCAAGCTGATGACCGCCTATGTCGCCTTTAAGCAGCTGCACGATGGGGGGCTGCAGTGGGAGAATAAACTGACCGTTAGTGAGCGGGCTTGGCGTACCGGCGGATCGAAAATGTTTGTTGGCCTGAATGAACAGATAAGCGTGCGCGACCTGTTGCAGGGCATTATTACCCAGTCGGGCAATGATGCCTGTATCACCCTGGCTGAGGGGATTGCCGGCAGTGAGGAGGGGTATGTCGCCCTGATGAATGAGGCCGCCAGCGATATCGGCCTGCGCCATAGTCATTTCAACAACACCACAGGTTTGCCCGATCCGCGCCATTACACCACCGCCCGCGACCTTTCGATCATCGCCAGCCGCATTCTTAAGGATTTTCCTGATTTCTATCCGATGTACAGCGTGCGCAGCTTTACCTACAACAACATCACCCAACCGAACCGCAACCCGCTGTTAGGCAATTTTGCGGGTGCAGACGGCTTGAAAACTGGCCATACCGACGCGGCGGGCTATGGGCTGGTGGGATCGGCGATCCGCGATGGCCGCCGCCTGCTGATGGTGGTCAACGGCCTGCCCAGCATGACGGCGCGGGCGGAGGATTCGGCGCGCCTGTTGGATTGGGGATTCCGTGAGTTTGCCAGCACCACGGTGGTGAAAAAGGATGCGGTGGTGACGGAGGCGGATGTCTGGTTGGGCAATCCCGCGCGGGTTCAGTTGGTGGCGGGCGCCGATTTGGTGCTGACCATTCCGCGTGCGCAGGCGCGATCGATTAAGGCCAAAGCGGTGTTTAATTCCCCTATACCCTCGGATCTTAAGGCCGGCACCCAGGTTGGCACGATTGTGGTGACCAGTAGCGTTGGTGGGGGCGGCGATGGTGCCAACAAAACGATGGAAGTGCCGTTGGTGGTGGCCAGTGATACCACCAGCCTAAGCGGCCCCGCCCGTGTGCTTGAGGCCTTTCGCTATTTGATGTGGGGATCTAAGCCCGCAACCGCTGCCGCCTCCCCTGCTGTGGCAACCAGCCCCAGCCCCCGTTAGGTTGTGGCGCTAGGCTTTCCCGCCGTTGGCCGATTCATCACCTTGGAGGGGGGGGAGGCCTGCGGCAAATCAACCCAAGCGCGTTTGCTGGCCGAACAGTTGCAACAGCGCGGCATTGCCGTTTACCTGACCCGTGAACCTGGCGGTACGGCGGAGGGGGAAGCCCTGCGGCAACTGTTTTTCGACCCACAGGCGGATTGGCAACCGTTGAGCGAGCTGTTCCTAATTCTGGCGGCGCGTCACCAACATGTCACCAAGGTGCTTAAGCCGAAATTGGCGGCGGGTGTTTGGGTGATTTGTGATCGCTTTACCGATTCGACCCTGGTCTATCAGGGGCTATTGGGCGGCCTGCCGTTGCCTCTATTGCGCCAACAAAACCAGCTGGCCTGTGATGGGTTGCGCCCCGATATCACCTTTCTGCTCGATTTGCCCTTGGCGGCGGTGCAACGGCGGTTGCAGGCCGATAGCAGTAAGGGGACGCGCCAGGATACGGGGCTGGATCACGCCGCCTGTATCGCAGGCTTTCACCAGCTGGCCGCTGAGGAGTCGGATCGGATCGTGACGGTGGATGCCAGCCAGCCACCTGCAGCGTTGACCAGCCAGCTGCTGACCCTGCTGACCCAACGCTGGCCGTTGCAGCAGCAAACGCAGACGCAGGCGGGGTAGCAGCCAGAGATGACCAGCCACCCCCCCTCTGCATCCGCCGGTACCGCCGCCGCATCGCCCGCGCTGTCGCCGCTGACCAACCCCCATCTGATTGGGTTGGAATCGCCTGTTCACCAGCTGCAACAGGCCTTGGCGGCGGGCAGATTGGCGGGATCCTGGTTGCTAACGGGGGAAGCGGGCGTTGGTAAGGCGACGTTGGCCTTGCGGTTGGCACGCTATCTGCTGGCGGGGTCGCTGGGCGCGCCCCAACCTGGCCAAGATGTTTTTGCCAATCACAGCTCCGCCGCCGATTCGGCACAGGACTTGGGCTTGTTTGGAGATCTGCTGGCCGTCAACACCCCTGAAGCAGCGCCTGAGCCAGATCATCCTGCGCCAGCCACTAACGCCCCCCCTATTCCCCCCCATTCACTCTCAGAAACCGCCTTTGCCCTGGCCGCCGACCACCCAGTTTTTCAACAGGTCGCCAATTTGTCGCATCCCGATTGCTGCGTGGTGATGCCCGAAGCCACTGGCCAAAGCGGCAGGATGACCATCACCATTGAGCAAATTCGCCGCCTGACCGATTTTCTGCGGCTGGCGGCGGGGCATGACGGCTGGCGTATCGCCGTGGTCGATCAGGCGCACAGCATGACCCGTCAGGCGCAAAACGCCCTGCTGAAATCTCTTGAGGAGCCGCCCGCCCAAACCCTAATCCTGCTGACCACCCCGCTGCCCAGCGCGCTGTTGCCAACCATTCGTTCGCGCTGTCGCCGCCTGGCCTTTCCCGCCCTTAGCGGGGATCAGGTGCGGCAGGGGTTGGCGTTGCTGTACCCCGATTATCCGCCCCTGCCCCCCGACTTGCAGGCCAGCTTTCGCCTGACTACGATTGGCCAGGCCGCCCGCTTTTTGGTGACGTTATGGCCTGGCTATCAATCGCTGTTAGAGTTGTTGGGGCGCAGCGGCGAACCCAATTTTCATTTGTTGCAGCAATGGCGCAAAAGCCTTAGCCCGCTGACCAGTGGCAGCACCCTGCCGCTGGAATCAGAGCTGATGAGCCTGTTGATGCAGCGCTGGTTGCGCAGCTTTGCCCATCAGCAGGTGGTGGCGGGCAATGACGGGGGGGAAGGGGGCATTGCTGACCAGCCGCCCTTTAGCGCGCAACACCCCCTGCCCAAATCCCCGCTGTTGATGCAGGAGGCGGCGTTGTTCACACGGCTTAGCCTGGGCAATGGGGGACAAGCCTCAATCAGCGGCCATGCCCTTGGCCAGCGCCAGGCCGCCGTGACCCGCTGGTTGCAGGAGGGGGCGGCCAGCAACCTTGATCCCGCCGCCATCAGCTGGCAAGCCCTAACCCTGATCCACGGCCTCAACCCCGCCAGCCAGACCGCCTAAGCCGCTACACCCCCCTAAACCGGCCGCAAAACCGCCAGCAAAAATGACTGGGCAAAATGACTGGGCAAAAGCAATCGCCTTGCCCTATATAGTTGTTCTAATTTAGAAATATACAGCCTGCGAAAATGTTACGAGGTCGAGAAAAGGAGCGGCCAGGCGCGCCATAGCGCAGCGACGGCGGGAGTGTACATGGACGTACATGAGCACCGTATCGCAGAGATCGTGATATTTGCAGC
>CAISOG010000166.1 GCA_903887035.1 uncultured Holosporaceae bacterium
CGGGGCTATTTTTGCTGCACGATTGGCGCGGTGACGGAAGAGATGATTAAGAAATACATAGAAGATCAGGAAGATACGCCGGAAGGATTTAAGGTGTGGGATGAGGTTCTGCACGGTGGGACGGCGTCAGCCGCGCCTGCCATTAGGCCGATACCCAAACCCTCGTCTTTAGACGAGGGTGGTTGATTGTGGCGTTTGTGCAGGTGGCGTCCGCAGCCATTAAAGTTGCTGAGGGTGTGAACAGTTTGATGAGTGGCAATAGGGCGCGTTAACCCCAAATGAAACCATCGCTTGGAGGCTACGACCCCCCCCTCATCGACAAATGGGGGTGGTGCCGGCGCCGAAAAAGCTGACGGCGTTGGCCTGGGTTTGCCATACCACCAGGTCGTCAAAGGGATCGTCGGGATTTTGGCTTAGGGGGCGCGCCATAAAGGTGGCATCATCGTTGCTGTTTTCGGCCTCTGAGGCGGTGGGGGCGGGCACGCGCGCCTGATCCAATCTGATGGCGCCCGCGCCATTATCCCCGCCATTTTCGCCATGACTTAGCAGCACAAAGGCCACAACCTGCCCGCCCGACAGGCTGATGCCATCCTGATCCACAACGCTTAGGGCGCTGCTGGGTCTGACGCCACAAAAATCGGTAATTGGGTTGGTGGTCAGGTTGCCATCGGCCAACCGCGGGGTAACCCGATAGGTCAACCAATGCCCCCACCCATCCTGCGCGCTGGCCTGTCCCGCCAAGCCCAACGTGCGAAAGGGCAACAGGCCATCCCCCATACCGCCGCAATTGGTGGGAATCGCCGCGCCCAGAGCGCCACTGCCCACCTCTGCCCCCAACGGCTCACCGCCACCACTGCTGACCGCTCTGGCCGGGCATGGCAGGCGCCCCGTTTGCCGCAAATAGGTGGCCAGGGCGTTTTGCGCCTGTTGCAGGCGGGTTTCGGTGGTGCGGCGGCGGCCATCCTGCAACGCCTGTTGCAACAGGGGAAGGGCGCTGGTAAGGGCAAAGGTCATGATGGTCAGGGCTAAGGCCACCTCCAACATGCTAAAACCGCCTTGCGATGCCCGCCAGCGGCCAAAGAATTGCTGGCGGCGATGCGATTTGGGGGCGGAGCGGTTAGAGCGGGAGGGGCAAAACATGATACGAAAAGATGGCTGAATGGCGGATGGTTTGCAGGGGCATGGCCGCAATGATGCTACACCCCTTTTGCCAAATCGTCCAACTTTTACACCCCCTTGCCGATTGGGCAGGCTGTCCTATGATAGCCGTGACAAAACCTGAAATAAACTGCTGGAGGAAATGCCGTGATCAGTCGCTATAGCCGTGCCGCGATGGCCAATTTGTGGACGGATGAGGCCAAGTTGCAACAATGGTGGCGGGTCGAGCTGGCCGTGTTGGAAGTGCTGGCTGAGCGTGGGGAAATCCCGCCCGCCGATTTGGCGGTGATTCAGGCCAACGCCACCATCAACCCCGCCCGCATGGCGGAGATTGAGGCGCAGGTGCATCATGATGTCATCGCCTTTGTCACCATGGTGGCGGAATCGGTGCCCGGCGATGCGGGGCGGTGGATTCACTATGGCCTGACCTCCAGCGATGTGGTCGATACCGCCTTTAGCCTGCAACTGTGCGCCGCCAGTGATGTGTTGGAAAAGGGCTTGCAGCGTTTGGCCAGCGCCCTGCGCCATCAGGCTATCAGCCACCGCCTGACCCCCTGTGTCGGCCGTACCCACGGCATGCACGCCGAGCCGATTACCTTTGGTCTTAAGCTGGCGGGTTTTTATGCGGAGGTGCAGCGCAATTTGGCGCGCCTAAGCCATGCCCGCCAAGAAATCGCCATTTGCAAGCTGTCGGGCGCGGTGGGTGCCTATACCCAGCTGTCCCCCGCGGTGGAGGCGGCGGTTGCCGAGCGGTTGCAGCTGGCACCCGAAACGCTGGCGACGCAGGTGGTGCCGCGCGATCGCCACGCCATGTGGTTCAGCACGCTGGCGGTGATTGCGGGCGGGTTGGAACGCTTGGCGACGGAGCTGCGCCATCTGCAACGGACAGAGGTGGCGGAGGCGTCGGAGTATTTCGATACCGCGCAAAAGGGTTCCAGCGCGATGCCGCACAAACGCAACCCGATTTTAAGTGAGAATGTGGTGGGGCTGTGCCGCTATGTGCGCAGCAACACCCTGGCCGCGTTGGAAAATATCGCCCTGTGGCATGAGCGGGACATCAGCCATTCTGCCGTTGAGCGGATTATCGCCCCCGATGCCAGCATCGCCCTGGATTTCGCCCTGCATCGGATGGCGGGGGTGGTGGAGCGGTTGCAGATTGATTCCGAACGGATGGCGCACAACCTGTGGCAAACCGATGGCCTGGTGTTCTCCCAAAGCCTGCTGCTGCGCCTGGTGGAATCGGGTATGGATCGCGATACCGCCTATCGCGCGGTGCAGACGGCCGCCCGTCGGGTGGTGGCTGGCCAGGCCAAGGCCGCAAAAGATGGGATGGTGGGTAAGGGGGGGAAAAGCGCCGACCTGCTGGCCTGCCTGCGGATCCAGCTGGCCGATTCGGCCGATCCGAAACATGCCGCCGCCCTGCCCGAAAAGTTAGAGCTGGATTACTACTACCGCGAGATTGATGCGGTGTTTGCCCGCATTTTTGGGGACTATGCGTCATCGTGATGGATCTGTTGCCCCTGTTGCAGGCGGCACGCGCCGCCAAGGCATCCGACCTGCACTTGCAGGCTGGCCAGCCCGCCTGGGCACGGGTTGATGGCGCCTTAGTCCGCCTGAGTGACGGGGCGCTGGACGGGGCGGCGGTGGCGGCAGCGGTTGATCTGTTGCACGCGGGGGCTAATAGCGCGGGCGATAGTTGTGGTGGTGATGATGGAGGTGCGGGCTTGGGGGCAAGCGATTTTGCCGTTGACGATGCCCGCTTTGGCCGTTTGCGGGTGCATCTTGCGCATGGGCTACAGGGGGTGGCGGTGGCGATTCGCCTGATTGCGCCCGACGTGCTAAGCCTGGCGCAATTGCCCGCCCACCCAACCTTGCACGAACTGACCAAATTGCGGCACGGGCTGATGCTGTTTTGCGGTAAGGCGGGCAGTGGCAAAAGCACCACCCTGGCCGCCTTTGTGGATCATCTTAATCGGCATCAGGCGCGCCATATCGTAACGCTGGAAGACCCGATTGAGCATCTGCACACCCCGCGCCAAAGCCTGATTAGCCAGCGGCAGGTCGGCACCCATACCCCCAATTTTGCCAGCGGCCTGCGGGAGGCGTTGCGGCAGGATCCCGATGTAATCGTGGTGGGGGAATTGCGCGATGCCGAAACCATCGCCCTGGCGCTGCAGGCCGCCGATACAGGCCATTTGGTGCTGGCCACCCTGCATGCCAGCCGTGTGCCGTTGGCGGTTAATCGGGTGGTCGACAGCTTTGGCGATACGGCCAGGGGCTTTGCGATGATGCAATTTGCCGATTGTTTGCAGGCGATTGTCTGTCAACAGCTGTTGCCACGGCTTGCCAATGCGGCATTGGAGACAGATGGAGAGGCGGCGGCGGAGGATGCGGCGGGGCGGGTGCCAGCCTTTGAGATTTTGGTTGCCACCGCGGGGGTTCGCAACCTGATTCGGGAGAACAAGTCGCCACAGCTGCACTCTCTGATGCAGGTCGGCTATGAGCATGGTATGATCACGATGGAGGATCATTTGGCACAGCTGCGGCGGGCGGGCATCATCGCGGCGGAGGCCAGCAATGGTGCTGTAACACAATGGTCGGATGGCAGAGCGGCCTAACCCTCTATCTATATCTATGACGACAGAAGGTTGGCAATAACCGCGGCGGCGTTTTGGCTGGGGGTGGGGCTTTCGCCATAGCCCAGTTGTTGCAGGGCGCGGCGGGCGGCATCGGTTTGCGCCTGATGCTGCATCGGGTTCTGCCACAGCGCGGCCAGCGCATCGGCCAGGGCTGACGGGGTGGCGGCCTGCTGAATCAACTCAGGGATAACGGGCGGCGGCGTTGCATGCTGATGATCCTCTTGCGGCTGGCCAGCGCCATTAAACCCCCTGCCAAAACCCCTACCAAATCCCATGTTAAGCAGGTTAATCAGGCTGGCATAGGGCACGCGGATCAGCCGTTTGGCAATCTGATAGGTCAGCGGGTTAACGCGATAGGCCACCACGCTGGGCACGCCCGCCA
>CAISOG010000167.1 GCA_903887035.1 uncultured Holosporaceae bacterium
CCTAACCGCTTCACAAGCGCCACCGCCGCTTAGATTCTCCCCACAAGGGGGAGAATGACATTGTGATGCGGATAGGGCGCTGCCTTTTCCACCGCTCCGTTGTCATCCTACCCCCATTTCCGCCATTCCGCTGTCATCCTACCCCCTGTGGGTAGGATCTTGAATCCTAACCGCTGCACAAGCGGTTCCATCGCTTAGATTCTCCCCACAAGGGGGAGAATGACATTGTGATGCGGATAGGGCGCTGCCTTTTCCACCACTCCGTTGTCATCTCCGCGCAGGCGGAGATCCAGCCCCTGGTGCCAGTTTACCAGACCCTAGCATCGCATGGATCCTCTGCTTTTTTTACTAGGGCGCAGAGGATGACGACCTTGATGCGGTGCAGATAGCGCGTCCATCTCCGCCGCCCCCAACAATCTAAACCACGATTTGCGATCCGATTTCGACGGTGTTTTCCTTAGGAATCTTAAAGAAGTCGGCAGGGTTGTTGGCAATACGCGACAAAAACACGAACAGCTTATCCTGCCACAGCGGCATCCCCCCCTGGGGCGATGGCAACACCGTACGCTTGCCCAGGAAGAATGAGGTGGTCGCCAAATCCAACCCCCGCCCGTCAGCGGTCTGATAATAGCTTTCCAGCGTTTTGGGCACATCGGGCATTTCGATAAAGCCATAATGCAGCGCGCAATGATCAAAATCGTCATTCATCCGCACCACCCTTAGGCGATCGTGATTGTGGACATAGGGGGTGTCGGCGGTATGTACCGAAACAATCAGGTTTTTTTGATGCAGCACGTGGTTATGCTTAAGGTTGTGCAGCAAGGCCATCGGCACCTGATCCGGATCAGAGGTCAGATAGACCGCCACCCCAGGCACCCGCAGCGGCGGCGACGCCTTTAGCTGATTCAAAAAGCCAACCATCGTCATCGATTCCTGTTGCATCTTAATTGACAGGATATCCCGACCACGGCTCCAGGTTTGCATCAACACCATCAGGCCAGAACTTAGCAGCAGGGGGAACCAGCCACCCTCCAGGATTTTTAACAAATTCGCCCACAGGAAAATCAGCTCAATGGCCACCAGGGGCGCAATCAGCATCAGAACCTTGGGAACACTCCACCCCAATTGTGACCGCAACACCACAAAGGCCAAGACGGTGGTGGCCAACATGGCACCCGTCACCGATACACCATAGGCCGAAGCCAAATGTTTCGAGCTTTCAAAACTGACCACCAGCACCAACACCGCCACCAACAACAGCTTGCTGATGGCGGGAACGTAAATCTGCCCCTCCTGATCCTGATTCGTGAAGCGGATTTCCAGGCGGGGCAGCAGACCCAGCTGAATAGCCTGTCGCGTTAGGGAGAAGGCGCCGCTGATAATCGACTGGCTGGCAATAATCGTTGCCAGCCTGGACAGCAGCACGAATGGCCAAATGAACCATTCGGGCGCCATCATAAAGAATGGGCTCTCTATCGCCGCTGGATTGTTCAGCACCAACGCGCCTTGACCCAAATAATTCAGGGCTAAGGCGGGAAAAACTAGGGTGAACCAGGTGGCGCTGATCGCCTTGCGGCCAAAATGCCCCATGTCGGCGTACAACGCCTCCGCCCCAGTTAGGGTCAAAAACACCAGCCCCAGCACGACCAGGGATTTGGCGCCATGCTCCGCCAAAAATCGAATGCCATAAAGGGGGTTAAAGGCATTCAACACATCTAGGTTGCTGGACAAATGCACCAGCCCCAGCGCGGCCAGCACCAAAAACCACAGGCTGATAATTGGGCCAAACCATGCCCCCATGCGACCTGTGCCATAGGATTGTACCGCAAACAAAGCACCGATAATCACGATCGAGATGGGCAGAATGACAGCGTGGTTAAGGTCTGGCGCGGCCACCTTTAACCCCTCCACCGCTGACAACACGGAAATGGCGGGGGTCAGGGCGGCATCGCCATAGAACATTGCCGCACCAAAAATGCCAATCGCCAGCAAAAAGGGCGGCCTTTTTTTCAGCGCACGTTCCGCCAACGCCATCAGCGCCAGGTTGCCGCCCTCACCCTTATTATCCATCCGCATGATGACCAACACATATTTTATTGTGACCACCAGGGTCAGCGCCCACAGAATTAGGGACAGGATGCCCAACACTTCGGCACGATTGACCCCGCCCTGCGCGGTGGCCTGAATCGCCTCACGAAACGCATAGATGGGGCTGGTTCCCAAATCGCCATACACGACCCCCAACGCCCCAAGGGCTAAGGCGGCCAGGCGGCTTCGTGACGTTTCGGACAGGTTTGGGTCGGCATGGTTGGGGTTGGTCATGATTGGGTTCCTGTCAAATCATTGCGGCATAGGCAGATGGCGCCCTGCGGGCAAGTTTTTGGCCCTACGATAGTCCCATTGGCCTGATGGGTGGCATAGACAACCTGGCTGGCCAGATCCTGAATAAAGGCGGGGTGGCTATTAACGGTGGGTAC
>CAISOG010000168.1 GCA_903887035.1 uncultured Holosporaceae bacterium
CATAAAAAATTTTAGAAAAATACAATAAATAAAAAAATAATAGACTTGTCAAGAATTATTAGACATTGCTCTGCAAGAAAAAGGATTTTGAATGGGGTGTGCCAAAATCAAGAATGAAGGTGTCGTCAGAGGTGCTTAGGCAATCCTCGAATAGTCAATGTCTGCTAGCCCCCCACCGAATCGCTAGCGCGATCCGACTCCCCCGCCCCTACCATAAAAAAGGGGAGGGTGTATTCCCCCTAAAACCTCTCAACTTGAAGGCCGCAGGCAGCCAATTCGTTGCTGAGGGTGGTTTTCAATCGTTGCAGGGCATCTTGATCCCGCCCTTCGCAGCGGGCAACCAGGATGTTTTGGGTGTTGGAGGCGCGCACCAGCCACCAGCCGTCCGCGGTGGTAACCCGCGCGCCATCAATCGTGACACAATTGGCGCCCTGTTCCTGCATCCGTTTTTGTAGGCGTTCAACGATGGGGAACTTATCCGCCTCTTCACAGGGAAAGCGCAACTCCGGCGTGCTGGGCGGTTGGGGCAGGGTGTCGTAAAAGTCGGCCAGGCTGCGCCCCTGTTTGGTCAAAATCCGCAGCACCAGCAGCGCGCCATAAATGGCATCGTCAAAACCGTAGTAATCCTCAGCAAAGAACATATGGCCGCTCATTTCGCCCGCCAATGGCGAGTCCAGTTCCTTCATCGCGGCCTTAATCAGGGAATGTCCCGCCTTCCACATGACGGGCTTGCCGCCCAGCGCCGCCACGCCGTCAAACAGAACTTGGCTGGCCTTAACATCGGCAATAATCGTCGCGCCAGGGTGACGTTGCAGCAAGTCTTCGGCGTATAGCAGCAGCAGTTGGTCGCCCCACAGGATGCGCCCCTGGCCATCAATCACCCCAATCCGATCGCCATCACCATCAAAGGCAATGCCCAGGTCGGCTTTGTTGGCGGCCACCGCCTGTTGCAACTGTTGAGGTTCGCCTCAACCGTTGGGTCGGGATGGTGGGCGGGAAAGGTGCCGTCAACCGTTGCGTTAATCAGGAAATGTTGGCCGGGCAGCTTGCCCACCAAGGCCGACACCACATCGCCCGTCGCGCCATTGCCAGGATCCCACACCACCTTGGGCGCCTTGGCGCTGTCTATATCTTGTAGGGATTCCAGCAGGCGTTGTTGATAGGGGGCGGCCAAATCACGTTCTTCCAATCCACCCTGACCCGTGCTGAACTCGCCAGCTTTGGCCAGTTGGTACAGATTCTGAATCGCCTCCCCATACAGCGCCTTACCCTGCAACACCATTTTGAATCCGTTGTAGTCGGCGGGATTGTGCGAACCCGTAATCATGATCGCCCCATCGCTGGGAATAGTGGCATGGGCGAAATAAACCATCGGGGTTGGCACCATGCCAATGTTGATAACATCCACCCCACCGGCGCGCAGACCCGCGATGCATGCCTGTGCCAGGCTTGGCGATGATAGGCGGCCATCATAGCCCAACACCACCCGCGTGCCGCCCGCCGCGGTGACCAGGGTGGCAAAGGTGCGGCCAACCGTGGTGGCGGTGCCGACATCCAACTCCTGACCCACAACACCGCGAATATCATACTCCCGAAAAATCTGCGGAATTAGGGGCAGGGGGGCGGCATCGTTAGGGGCGGCAATAGGGGCAGCGTGCAGGGCGGTCATGAAAAAAGACTCCAAAAAAATGGGTGGTTGCGGACAATTCTATTCGTATCAATTGCAACAAGCAATTGCGGCCTTAGTAGGGCGGGGGGTTATAACCCCTGTCGTCCCCTAAAAATATGATTGAAGAAAAATTCATGGTCTTTTTTACCCAAATCAACGGCACCAGCAATGATAGGGGCGATGCATGCCGCCAAAAGAGCGCCCGCTTTGGTATATCCAGATTCCGCCATGGCACCTTCAGCAATTAGTGCTACTTCGCATGCCACTATACCAGCTGAACTTAGTAAAAAACGACCTTCTTTAACCATATTATCAGCAGCCGCTAAAGCCGCAGTGGTTAAGACAGCGGTGGTTGCCGCGGCGCCACCCATGTGTAACGCTCGAACGCCATCCTGAACAATCTGGGGGCAATCTGGCAATGGATTGACATGCGCCGCAATTATGGTGGCAGCCACAGTCAATGCTGAAACCGCGCTGAATCCAAACGCATAGCAGGGCGCTACGGTGTTCGGCAGTACTTCAGAATTTGGTTTGTGTCGTCCCATGCCTATCTTTTATAGACAATCCCTGCAAAGCGCAACGATATTTTTTGGACGGTTTGGCGATAAGATTATTCGCAGACGGGGGTGGCATCCTCTAACCACGTGCAACAGAACTGATCGGTTTGGGTGCAGCATTGTTCAACATGTTGCAGGGTTTTTTTGCAGCTGATGGTGGCCTCTTTTTCATTCTCAACCCATTGGTCATGGGGCGGGCGTGGCATCTGTTCGGTGAAATCCATCCCCCTGGCGCCATATTGTATGCGCACGCCGTTAGAAAATTGTGAAAAAACCTTAAGCACTCTTTTGGGATAGCCCACCTGCACCTCAACAATTTCTTTGGGCGGCGCGCCGGCGCCAATCTCTTGACAGGGTTTGTAATCCTATAACTCTTTAC
>CAISOG010000169.1 GCA_903887035.1 uncultured Holosporaceae bacterium
ACCACCGCCCGCGTGCGCGTCCTGGTGCTGGCGCGGCTGGAAATGTTGGCGCCGCAGTATCGGCTGTTGCAACAATTGGTGCAGGCCGCCGTCCGTCAACCGCGCCTGGCCTGGCAAATGCAACAGGGGGTCTGGCAGGCCAGCAGCCAGCTGTGGTACCTGGCGGGGGATCGCGCCACCGACCACAATTGGTACAGCAAGCGTGCCCTGCTGGCGGCGGTCTATAGCAGCACGATGATGTATTGGTTGCGGCAGGATGGGCAGGAAGGCGATGCAGCGGGGCAGGGGGAGGCTGGCAATCAGGGCGGCGCGGGCGTTACCGCTTCGGTGGCGGCCTATTTGGATCGACGCCTTGCCGAGGTGCGAAATATCCCTAAAATGCAGGAAAAGATTTTAACCCCTTTTACTAAGGCGTTAACCATGCTAGGGGAGAAATTCACCCATTTAACGGAATCGCAATTGCGCGACCAAAGTGACAAACCCTAACCCGTTTTAATAAAATTTTGCTTTTACCTTTGTTTCTTCTGGGGCTTTAATCGATATTATGCTGAACAAGTCGTCATCTGCTGGCACACCTGTTGCCATTGTTATGGGCAGCCAGTCTGACTGGGCAACCATGACACAGGCCGCCAAGGTCCTGGAACAGCTTAACATCGGTTTTGATGCCAAAATTTTGTCCGCTCACCGCACCCCCGATCGCATGTACCAATTTGCCAAATCCGCTAAGGCCAATGGGTATCAGGTGATTATTGCCGGCGCGGGTGGGGCGGCGCATCTGCCCGGCATGATTGCCTCGCTTTCAGAGCTGCCCGTGCTGGGGGTTCCGGTGGCCTCGCACCACTTAAATGGCCTGGACAGCCTGTTATCGATTGTGCAAATGCCCGCGGGGATTCCCGTAGGCACCTTAGCGATTGGTGAGGCGGGGGCGGCCAATGCCGCTTTGCTAGCGGCAAGTTTTCTGGCATTACAGGATGAGGCGTTGGCGCAAAGGCTGGCTGATCGTCGTGCCCAGCTGACCGCATCGATTCCCGAAAGTCCCCAACCCCTAACGCAACCCTAGACTTTAGAAATCTCAAGCCATGAGTTATCAAGCAACCAACCAAAAACTGATTTTGCCAGGGGCAACAATCGGGATTATTGGCGGCGGCCAGTTGGGGCGGCTGACCGCTTTGGCGGCGGCGGCTATGGGCTACAAAACCCATATTTACACCCCCGATCCCGATTCCCCCGCCAGCCAGGTGGCCACCATGACCACGGTGGGCGGCTTTGAAAATTTTGCCGCGCTGGAGGCCTTTGCCGACCAAGTCGATGTGGCCACCTTTGAATTTGAAAATATCCCCGCCGACTGTGTTGAGCAGATTGCCTCACGCACACCCGTGCGCCCCTGGCCATCGATTTTACAAATTGCCCAAAACCGTTTGCGGGAAAAGGATTTCTTGCGCAGTTTGGCCATCCCAACCGCCCCCTATGCCTGTGTGTGCAGCGCTGCCGAGCTTAAGGCGGCACTGAAAGACATAGGCCTGCCCGCGATTCTGAAGACCAACCGCATGGGCTATGATGGCAAGGGGCAGGTGCGCCTGGATCTGCATACCAATCTTGAGGATGCCTGGGCGCGGCTGCAAACCAGTGAGGCAATTCTGGAAGGTTTTGTTGAGCTGGCGACCGAGATTTCGGTGATTGTTGCCCGCAATATTGATGGCGAAACCCTGTGCTACCCCATCGCCGAAAATAAGCACCAGAATCAGATTTTGGTGGAAACGATTGCGCCCGCCCGCATCCTGCCCAAACTGGCTGGAGAAGCGTTTCAGATGGCCGAACAGATTGCCAGCGCCACCGACCTGGTGGGTATTCTGGCGGTTGAAATGTTTGTGACCCTGGATGGACGCCTGTTGGTGAACGAACTGGCGCCCCGCCCGCACAACTCTGGCCACTGGACGCTGGATGCCTGCACCACCAGCCAGTTTGAACAGCTGGTACGGGCGATTTGCGGCCTACCCCTGGGGGAGGTGCGGGTGCATTCGCGCGCCATCATGCGCAACCTTATCGGCGTGGGGGAGGAGCGGTGGCAACATCTGTTCTTTGAAAAAGACGCCAAGGTCTATCTGTATGGCAAGAGTGAGGTTTTGCCCGACCGCAAAATGGGGCATGTGACCTGGCTTTCCCCGTTGGAGGAGGAGTTGGTGATTACCAGTGTCGATCATCACAACCCGCCGCCGATTATCACCCCCGCCCCCGTCAATCCAACAGGCAATCTGATGGTTGGCTCCCTGGTGACCCCCAGCACATCCAACGTCACCCCCTTTATTAAGCGGGTTTAGCGCGCTACCTACTGGCAACACGCCTAAGACACTGGATTGGCGATGGTGACTAGGCCGTGTTTTTGCGTAACCAGGCAACAATATTGCCAAAGTCAAATTGTCGCGTTTCAAGATTGCTGACAATAAATTCATAAATTTGTTTTGAATTAGCCGTAATCGATAGGCCGTTTATGGCTAAAAAAGTGTAAGTGACGGCAAAAGCTGTGCGCTTATTTCCATCCACAAAGGGGTGATTCATAAGCAAACTTTCCCACAGGGCAGCCGCCTGTTCAACAATATCTGTATAATAACCTGTTTGTGGCCTGTAGAGGGCGGATTCCAGCAAGCCAGGGTCACGAACACCATTCTTGCC
>CAISOG010000170.1 GCA_903887035.1 uncultured Holosporaceae bacterium
GCCAAGATTCGTTGCAAATGCTCAGCATGGGGTCGATCATCCTCAACAAGCAAAATATTGGCTGAACCTATATCCCGATTATCCTGTTCGTTGGGTATCAAACTGCCCATACGGTCATTGGTTTCCAAATGCGAACGCAGGGCGTCGGTCAGCAATTTAAGCCGCACCAGGGATCGAACGCGGGCAAATAAGGCGGTGTCGTTAAGGGGCTTGGTGAGAAAGTCATCCGCCCCACATTGCAACCCGCGCACACGATCTGCCGCGTCGGACAGGGCTGTAACCATAATCACAGGAATATGGTTGGTTTTGGCATTGGCTTTTAGACGTTGACAAGTTTCAAAACCATCCATGCCTGGTAGCATCACATCCAACAAGATAATATCCGGCTGTTTTGCTTCAGCAATTTCAAGGGCGGTTTCCCCATCTGATGCGGTCAGAATTTCGAAATACTGATTTAACAGCTTGGCTTCCAACAGTTTCAGGTTGGCCGGAATGTCATCGACCACCAATACGGTTCCAGTCATGAATTTGTGGTCTCCAGAAAGCTTTGAACTGTTTCTAGAAAAGTCATAACCGAAATCGGCTTGGCGATATAGCCCTCACAGCCCACATTGCGGATTTTTTCTTCGTCGCCCTTCATGGCAAAAGCGGTAACCGCAATAATGGGAATCGCACGGGTGTTGGGATCCGCCTTTAGCCGCTGGGTTAACTCCTGCCCAGTAATTTCAGGCAATTGCCAGTCCATCAGGATCAGATCAGGGCGATTTTCCGCCAGCAATTCTAGCGCTTGATAGCCATCCTTAGCCTTGGCAACGTCAAAGCCTTTGGCCTCTAACAGATCGCTAAACAGCTTCATGTTAAGTTCATTATCCTCAACAATCAGTACTTTTTTAAGGGGGTGTGTGCCAGAAACAGGGGCATGGTTTGGAAAAGGAGTCATGATATGCGTCTGGAACCTAGCGAACGTTAAAAAAACTTAAAAACCCATCTAACTATTTAAGAGAAATATACTTAAAAAGCACCTAACAAATTGTCAAAATTCTGTAAATCCTTTTGTTTTTATTGCATAATTGTGACAAAATTAGGCTAAGGGCAATGCGGTTGTGGCAGCGGTATAATATCCACCGTATTGCTGCTAAGGCTAAATTCACCGAAATCAACCAGCAGATTGTGGCTGACACCACTGGCATTATAACTAAACTCCATCTCATACAAGGGATCAAAACCGTTATTGTTGCCGCCTGGCGCCCGATTGGCAACCCCCTCTTGATGGCCACTGTTATCGTTAAAATAGGCCAAGCGAACCAGCCAGGTTAGACCCTTGGCTAAGGTTGGGGCATCTAACGGCGCTTCAAAAGTTCGGCCAATAAAGGCGTTGATTGTGGTAATGGGGCGGTCAAAATCCCCTTCAAAAACTTGTCGCTCAAAAAGCTGGCGGTGGTCGGCCATGGCCTTAAGCAATTGATCCAGATGGGTGTGGGGAAACAGGGTGCCCGCGGGCAGGCTGACGGTTACGGCCTGTGGCTGACTAAAATTGACGCGGCCAACCCCGCCGGGGCTGTCAAAGATTGCCTCACCAGCATAGGTTTCCTGCGGATAGTCGTTCAGGCGTCTTATGGTGTGAAAACGATAGTGCTGCCCATCCAGGCTTTCTAAGGCGGCATGGGTAGCCTGCCACCGATCTTCGTTGCCATCCGCCCGCAAAAAGGTCAGATCCAGCTTTTGCTCGTAGCTCCAGCCATCGCATTGCAGCGCCCAGGCAATTTCATAATTGCCATAGGCATTGATAACAGGGCTGCCCGCATCCGATTTGGCCAGGGTCATGCTGTAGCGCGCGCGATGCGGGGTCAGCTCAAACGTTCCCGGGTTCAGTGGTTGTGCCGCAAAGGCAAGCTGGCTTAGGGCGCACAGCCACAACACCGACCAAATTACCCAACCTATCACACGCGCCATAATCCTTAACCTGCCTTCTTGAGAACACTTGGAGCCAGCTGAATGCCCAACAGCTTTAGATGCTGTGGCGCAACCTCGGCAGTTGGGGCGCCCAACATCAAATCTTGCCCTTGTTGATTGAGGGGGAAGGCATAAATTTCTCTAAGGTTGGGGGCATCGGCCAGCAGCATGATAATACGATCAATCCCGATGCCAACCCCGCCATGCGGTGGCACGCCGTAGCGAAAGGCTTTAAGCAGGCCGCCAAAACGCCTTTCGGCTTCTGCCTGGTCAAAACC
>CAISOG010000171.1 GCA_903887035.1 uncultured Holosporaceae bacterium
GAAGTTATCAATTTGATATTGCGGTACAAAACCAATTCCGTCTGAATTTCCAAATCAGCCTTGGCAACCTAAGCCAGCAATTGACGGATAAGTTGCAGGCGTTGCAGCTGTCCGGCGACAACAACAATATGCAAGAAGTGATTGGCCAAGTCATGGCAATCACCCTTAACCAATCATCGCTGACCTATGACGACAAATCGTTGCTGCGGCTGTTGATTAACGATGCCGCGCGGGAACGGGGATTGAGCGTGGATCAGTGGGTTAGCCAATTTGCGGAGAAGCCCAATGTGCTGATGGCGCGCAGCAGCCTGCCCCTGTTACAACAACAGTGGCCAGCGATTGAGCAATTCTTGCGCAGCCCCGGCACCCTCAGCGTTGCGTTGAAGCCCGCTGCTCCCGTTACCCTGGCGGCGTTGGCGATGCAACAGCAAAGCGGTGGCAATCAGGTGTTGGTTGAAACCTTGGGTCTGCAGCTGGTGGCAACCCCCGCCCCGCTGATAGAGCAACAAGCCCTGCCAGGCGCCGAACCTATGCCGCAACAGCCCACCACTGGGGCGCCAGCAGCGCCCGCAGGCACAGCCCCTGTTACAGCAGCCCCCGCCGCGCCAGCAGCTCCTGCCCCTGCAACTGCGGCACCCGTGCCAGCAGCAGCCCCTAAGGCCAATGGTGGCAAAACCCCATAATCGATAGCCCTATCCAACAGCCTCATCCTTGACAAAAGGGTGGGGCGATAGGGGGAATCCATCGTCGTAAATTGGGTGCACTCTATAGTCATTCCACTTTAAAAATCTACAGTGCTGCAAATGTCACGATCTCTGTGATACGGTGCTCATGTACGTCCGTGTACACTCCGCTCCGTTTCTTGACCTCGTAACATTTTCGCAGGCTGTATATTTCTAAATTGAAACGACTATAGGCCTAAGTTTGACTGGCCAAATGCTTCAAAACCGATTAGGGTAGGCATAAGTTTCATAGGAAGACTGGAAAGTGCGGCGAACCCATTGCGGTTTTTCCAACCACCAGATTGCTGTGTTTTTGTTTTTTCGTTAAGGAGTTTTACGGATGGCTGGCAGTTTGAATAAGGTTTTGTTGATCGGTAATTTGGGGCGTGACCCAGAGGTGCGGACGATGCAGGACGGATCAAAGGTTGTGCAATTGTCCCTGGCCACTTCAGAAAACTGGCGTGATAAGTCCAGCGGTGAGCGTAAGGAAAAAACCGAATGGCACCGCGTGGTGATTTTCAACGATAAGCTGGCCGAGGTGGCGGAGCGTTACCTGCGTAAGGGCAGCAAGGTCTATCTTGAGGGGCAGTTGCAAACCCGCAAATGGGTCGATCAAGGCGGCCAGGAAAAATACACGACGGAGATTGTGTTGCAACGCTATCGCGGCGAAATGACCATTCTGGATGGCCGTGAGGGCGGCGCTGAGGGCTTTGGCGGTGGTTATGACAATCATCAGGTTGGCTCATCCAACCAAGGTGGTGGTGCATCGGCAACCGACAGCTCTTTGGCTGAATTGCTGGATGACGAAATTCCGTTTTGATCCTTAGGCAACCAAGGGGGCGGCTATCGATTCGTTGGTGAGCCGACCCTTTGTATGCCCCGCTGATGCATTAGAGGTATGATGGCGTTCAATTTGTTGGTATTGCCTGGCGATGGCATTGGGACAGAGGTGGTCGGTGCCGCCCTGCAAGTGGTTAATCACCTGCGCGATAACCATGGCTGGCAAGTTGTGGTTAGCCAGGATTTGATTGGCGGCGCGGCCTGTAATCACCATGGCGTTCCCCTGGCGCCCGAGACCAGGGATCGGGCAATCGTGGCCGATGCGGTGCTGTTGGGCGCGGTGGGCGGCCCCGATTTTGATCATTTGCCCCTTAATAGGCGGCCTGAGCAGGGTTTGTTGCAACTGCGGCAGGCGATGGGGGTCTATGCCAACCTTCGTCCCGCGCGGGTTTTCCCATCCTTGGTTCAGGCATCCAGCCTTAAGCCCGAATTGGTCAGCGATTTGGACATCCTGATGGTGCGTGAGCTGACGGGGGGATTGTATTTTGGCCAACCACGCGGGATCGAGGATTTGGGGGACGGCAATCGCCGTGGCTTTAACACCCAAACCTACACCAATTTGGAAATTGTGCGGGTGGCGCGGGTGGCCTTTCGGCTGGCGCAACAACGCGGCAAAAAACTGTGTTCGATTGATAAGGCCAATGTGTTGGAATCTGGCCGTTTGTGGCGGGATGAGGTTAGCAAGCTGGGCGCGGCGGAGTATCCCGATGTCGCGCTGACCCATATGTATGTTGATAACGCCGCGATGCAGCTGGTGCGGGCGCCCAAGCAGTTTGATGTTATCCTGACCGACAACATGTTTGGCGATATTTTGTCGGATGAGGCGGCGCAGCTGACCGGTTCGCTGGGCATGTTGCCATCGGCATCGCTGGGCGATTTTGATTCGGGCAGCCCGAAACAACCAGGCCTGTATGAGCCGATTCATGGTAGCGCGCCGGATATCGCGGGGCAGGATCGGGCAAACCCGTTGGCCACCATCTTAAGCCTGGCGATGTTGTTGCGGTTCAGCGCGGGGCAACCAGCCCTGGCGGATCGTATCGAACAGGCGGTGGCAACCCTGTTGGCGGATGGCGCCCGCACC
>CAISOG010000172.1 GCA_903887035.1 uncultured Holosporaceae bacterium
CGAATTTGGTACCAGCCAACATCGGCGCGGTTAAGTTTGTACTCCTCCCGCACAGCATGGGGTGGGGTTTCGGTGAAATAGGCGCGCCACAATTCCCGTCCAGCGTCCAACACCGCCCGCGCCTGGGGCGACAGGGTTTTGTCGGCCAGATAGCGCACCATAAAGTCGGATTCAAAGCGGTCGGGCGCGCCAACCGCCGCCTCCGTGAAGGGGATAAAGTGGTTAACGATGCTCCATTTTTGGCCGTTCCATTCCAAATCATCGGCACTGGCGGTCAGGTTGCTGCCGTTAAACAGCATCCATATCAGGCAATCACTTTTGAATTCCTCACTCAGCGGCGCGGTAGGCTGCAAAAACTGGTCGCGGTCATTGATCCAGGTCGGTTTAATCAGGCGGCGCACGGAGAAAACAACCGCCGCCTGCCAGAGGTTGTCGGGGGTGACGAATAAAGTGCCATCGTTGCCAACTTTATAAACAGACGAGAATAAGGCTGTTTGTCCAGCATGCTGAACATCATTACTATCACAGAGCATGTGCCCTATAGCATTATCTGACCACTTGGTAACTTTCTCTATTTTTGAAACTGAAAAAGCATTCTTTAAGGGGATAGCTTCGGCTGCGTTTTTTTGGGGACGAATTATCCATGAAGTTAGAAAGCCACTATTCGGCAAATTAAAAAATGACTTTTCACCGATGGGTTGAGCGTTTTTATCCAACACTTCTACCTCAATGTGCGTGATGGGCGTGCGCTTGCCTTGCTGGTTGGTTTTCCAAATGAGAAAACCGATGGGGAAATTGCCGTTTAAGCCATCGAAAGCTTTGCTGTGAACAATAAAACCGTCGAGAAACTGGGCGTTCCAATGCTGGCGAAATTTTTCAAAATTCGGAGCATTCACATATTTCAGTTTACTGAACATGGCGATGGTGGCGGTAGGAATCTCTTTACCAATGCGCACCAAAAACTGCGTGAATAACTCATTGCTGGCTTTGCCATAATCGGCCATAGCGGCGGCCGCAATTTTTGTTTTCGCCACACCCTTTTTATTGCTTTGTCCAATTCCTTCGCCTGACTCCGCGTAAGGCGGGTTCATCAGCACCAGAATCTTTTTCCCGCCCGCAATCGCCGCCCGCAGGGCGGGGGGCAGCTTGTTGGTCAGGCTGTAATCAATCCGCCCATCATCGGTGATATCGTCGTTCAGGTAATCATATTGAAAACGGGTGGCGGCGACGCAGGTTTTGGTGGCGCGCATCACATCCACATCGGCCTGATCCAGCGTGCTCATGAACACGTTGCGCGGGTTGCTGTGCTTTACCTCCAAATTCCCCACCCCGCAACACATGTCCCAAACGATGTAGTTCTGTTGCCAATTGCTGCCCAGGGTTTCGGCCAGTTTGTCATAGGCCTTATCCACCACATGCAGCGGGGTGTAATACGCGCCCTTAAAACTACGCTCATCCAACGGGATCAGGCTGTCACGCCGTCCCAGCAAGTAATCGCGGTATTCGGATTTGGGCGGGCGGTGATAGATTGCCCAAAACCTGCGATACCCCTCCTTATTGCCCAGCTCATAAAGTTTCCCCCCCAGCTCAAAGACGGGGGCGTTGTTTTTGTGCAGCAGTTGGGCGGGCAGGTTGTCGTGGGTGGAAACCGTGCCGTCGCTCATAATATCGGCAAAGAACAGCAGGGCGTATTGATCTTCGGGAACACCGACCACCTCCCGTCCGATCATTGCCATCCATTTGTCGAACACCTGTTTCAGGTTATCG
>CAISOG010000173.1 GCA_903887035.1 uncultured Holosporaceae bacterium
ATAATGGATGGGCTGGTGGTGCTACTTTAGCCGCTATTTGGAATGATGCACTTCCTAATTCAGCGCGAAGACAAACAGCGGCCTCCTGCATTGCTGGGGTCTATACGCAACTTGGTCATCCCACTGATGTTATAAGATTTATGAATGCCAATCCAGGAATAGGTGCAATTGCCCACAAAGGGCCTATTGCTGCTTATTCTGCCAGGGCTACGCAGGGTTACGGAGCAAGCCACAGCGGTTCAGCAGTGCCAGGTTGCACTCTGCGCAGTGCGTACGATCCTGCAATAAATCAAAAGCTTCAGGAACTATACGACCGTTGCGTTTTGGCAGGTGCAACCGCAGAAACTACACATGCTGAAAGCGGCGCACTTGCAGAGCAAAGAAAATACGAATGCATTCTAAATCAAAACGAGGTGAATGCATTAATTGCTCAAGAAAACAAAAGGATAAATGCTGGAAACACTGCCAAGAGTTTATTTACCTTCATAACCGCTGGCGGATCTGCTGCAGCTTTTGCTACTAAAAATGATAAATTAGGTTGGCCATTAGCCGCAGCATCATTGGCTGGAGTTTTGTTTTTCCCACAAAGACAAATGATTCAGACAGGAAACTATGAACAATGCGCTATAATTAAAAGAAACTTAGCTGCAACAAATGGCCTATAGACAGAGGAATCTGATTCTCACCCGCTAACCCAGCGCCTTATTCCCATCCGCGCCACCATTGGCGGGGGTGGGTTGCAACCATCCACGGGCGATCAGCCACCGCGCGATCAGCCAGCCGCTAAGGGCGACCATCCACCCCGCCCACAACAGGTCACTAAGGAAATGTTTGCCCGCGCCCAATCGGGGCAAACTGACCGCCAGGCCGACCGCCATTCCAACCATCAGCCATCGGCGGCGGTTGCGGCGGCCTTGGGCAATCCAGGCGGGGGTTAACAGGGCGAATCCGACGCCCGCATCGCCACTGACAAAGCTGCAATTACGGCTGCATTGATGGGCGGGGATCCAGGCGGCGGAAAATTGCTGGCTGCCGCCGAAATCGGTGACCTGGTGGGGGCGCGCCCGCCCAAAGCTGGGCTTTACCACGCTGTTAACCAACAACCCCGGCGCCAACATCAAAACGATTAACAAGTATAGCAGGCGGCGTTGGCACGGCGGCATGCCCCGCAGCATCCGCTTCGGCGGCCAGATGGCGGCCTTACCACCCGGCTTAGACGATCCCGCAATCGCCCGCACAATCCCCCACCCGATTGCCAGCAGCAGTCCTATCCCCACCGCCCAACTGGCCAGATGCACCAGGCGGCTAAGTTGCCCGACCCAGGGCGATTGTTGCCACAAAAACCCCTGCTCAGCGGTAAAGAACCAGCCCGATACCGCCAAATCGGCCTGCGGCCACAGCGTTAGGGGCAGCAGCAGTAGCGCCAACCACAAAAAGATCCAGGGTTCCTGCCCCACCCTGCGCCACCATCCACGATGCGGGCTGGTCGGCGCGCCCGCCGATGGGGGTGTCATCGCGGCGTCAAAAGGCACGTTAGGGGGCTGGTTAGGAGGCGATTCAGGCAACATGGTTGCGGGCATGGGAAAATGGCCAACACAGGAAAAAGCAAGAGCAGCGGTCAGGCGGAACTGGCCACGGCGGCCGCCACCCTAATCCTCATCCACCTCATCGGCGCCAAAATCAACCGACATATCGGCGGCCTGGCCAATCAAAAAATCGCCGTCATCACCATCTTCGGACATATCGGCCAGGGTGGTTAGGTCGGCATCCTCATCGGCGGCCTCACCCACGCTATAGCCATCCAATTCCTCCTCAACCACGATCAGGCTTTCTTCGGCCATGATGATATCGTCATCGGTGGCCACATCGGGTTGGCCAAATTTTTGCAGGTTGCGGATCAGGGCTTCTTTCAGGTCGCCCACCGCCACGGTTTGCTGAGCAATTTCGCGCAGGGCGATCACCGAATTTTTGTCGTTGTCGCGGGCAATGGTCAACGCCGCCCCCGCGCCAATGTCGCGTGCCCGCTGCGCCGCCGCCACGGTCAGCTCAAATGGGTTTGGAATAACGGCCAAACAATCCTCAACAGTTACGCGTGCCATGGATGCATCCCCACCTTTATCAAAAAAATCCAAACCCCCTTAAAGCACATTACCTAGCGCGTTGCAAGGCCTCCCAAGTATTGAAGAACTGATTAGGGTTAGTAAAGCTTATCGATCCTGAGCTACTGCCTTCTGGAGCAGCTATTGTGTAACCTACTTGGGGAACATTTTTCACAGAATAACCCTCTTTTGCGCTAAGTACAGCTGCCGCTCTGCGCAAATCGATCAAGTCACGCATAACTCCAGTTGGCTGTTGAACTTTTTTACCCATTTTCAATCTCCCAGTCTGATTAGTACCATAAGTTGAATCTGACATTTTGTTACCAAAAGGTCAACAAAAAACTGCGAAAAAAAACAAATTTTCTTTTGTGATGAGGGGAAAAATACAAAATCTTGCTAACAGCCTAAAATGCCAACGCTTTTGCCGACCGCCCTGCCCCACCCATCCATCGCTGCTGCCCAGCC
>CAISOG010000174.1 GCA_903887035.1 uncultured Holosporaceae bacterium
GATACGGGCCCCTGCGGCCCCAGCAGCGAGATTTTCATCGATTGTGGCGAACAGTTTGCCGGTGGCCCGCCCGGCAGTGCGGATCAGGATGGCGATCGCTTTAAGGAAATTTGGAACCTGGTGTTCATGCAATATGAACAGTTGGCCGATGGCCGCCGCATCGCCCTGCCCAAACCATCCATCGACACGGGGATGGGGTTTGAACGGTTGGTCAGCGTGTTGCAGGGCAGCTATGACAATTTTGCCACCGACTTGATTCGCCCGCTGATTGAGGCGTCGGCGGGATTGTCCAACACCGATCCTGATGGGGTGCATCGCTTTGGTCATCGGGTGATTGCCGATCATTTGCGCGCCACCTGCTTCCTGATTGCCGATGGCGTGCTGCCCAGCAATGAGGGGCGCGGCTATGTCCTGCGGCGGATTATACGGCGGGCGTTGCGCCATGGGCACCAGCTGGGTCTGCATGAGCCGTTTTTGTACCGCCTGGTTCCCAATCTGAACAGCATCATGGGGGATGCCTATCCCGAATTGTTGCGCGCCGAAACCCTGATTACCGAGAGCATTTTGTTGGAGGAGAAGCGCTTCCTGGAAATGCTGGGGCGCGGCCTGCACCTGTTGGCGGAGGAGACTAGTAAGCTGAGCCATGGGGGGACGCTGGACGGGGCGATCGCCTTTAAGCTGTACGACACCTTTGGCTTTCCGTTGGATCTGACCACCGATGTGTTGCGCGAAAAGGGCTTAGCGGTTGATCATGCCAGTTTTGACAGCGCGATGGCTGCGCAAAAGGCGGCCGCGCGCAAGGCATGGGTTGGCAGTGGTGACAGCAAGACCAGCACCCTGTGGTTCGACCTGAAACAGCGGCACGGTGCCAGCGAATTTTTGGGCTATAGCACCGAGGTGGCGGCGGGGCAGCTGTTGGCGATTGTGCAGGACGGGGTTGAGGTGACGACGCTGGCGGCGGGGCAGGGGGGGGAGCTGTTGTTCAACCAAACCCCCTTCTACGCCGAATCAGGTGGGCAGCAGGGGGATATCGGCCTGGCCACCACCACTACGGGGCAGGCGCAGGTGCAGGATACCAAAAAGCTGATTGACGGATTGCATGTTCATCGGGTGCAGGTGGTGACGGGCACGCTGACCGTGGGGCAAGAGGCGCGGTTGCAGGTAGAGGGTAAGCATCGCGGCGGCCTGCGCGCGCACCATTCCGCTACCCACCTGCTGCACGAAAGTTTGCGGCGGCGGTTGGGGGATCATGTCACGCAAAAGGGATCGCTGGTGGCGCCCGACTTTTTGCGCTTTGACTTCAGCCATCCCAAGCCGTTGAGCGTTGAGGAGGTGCAGGCGATTGAGGATGATGTGAACGCGCAGGTGCGGCGCAACCTGCCCACCACCACCCAACTGATGACCCCGCAGGCGGCGATTGCGGCGGGGGCGATGGCGCTGTTTGGCGAAAAATATGGCGATGAGGTGCGGGTGGTCAGCATGGGTGGGGATGAGGGCGGCGCCCGTGCCAGCTACTCGACCGAGCTTTGCGGCGGCACCCATGTGCGGGCAACCGGCGATATAGGCCTGTTTAAGATTATTGAGGAAACGTCGGTGGCGGCGGGTATTCGCCGTATCAAAGCCCTGACCGGTAAGGCGGCGGAGGATTGGGTGCGCGACCAGCTGGCCAATTTGCAACAGATTGCCGCCAAGCTGAAAACCGCCCCCCCCCTGGCGGCGGCGCGGGTGGAATCGCTGCTGACGGAGCAGCAGGCGCTGAAGCAACAGTTGGGGCAGCTGCGTCATCAGCTGTTGAGTGGTGGTGGCGGCGCGGGTGGCGGCGCGGCGGCGTCTGCCCCATCCGAAACCATCAACGGCATTGGCTTTGCCTGTCGGGTGTTTGACGATTTGCCGCCCGCCAAGCTGCGCGCGATGGCCGACAAGCTGAAACAAGATTTGGGCTCTGGCATCGTGCTGGTCGCCACCACGGCAGAGTCTAAGGTATCGCTGGCGGTGGGGGTCAGCGATGATTTGACCCAGCGGTTCGACGCCGTCACCCTGGTGCGGCAATTGGTGCCGATTATCGGTGGGCAGGGCGGCGGTGGCCGCCCCGATATGGCGCAGGCGGGGGGATCCCAGGTCGATCGCCTGGATGACGCCCTGGCCGAAATGCGCCGCGCCCTGGCCAGCGCGGGTTAGCGGGGGGCGAAACATGACGCAACCCCCGAAAGCACCGCCAGCATCAGGAAAACCACTGATCCAGGAATCTGAGGTGCCGCCCACCCCATCGCCCGCCATCCCTAATGACCAGGCGCCTGATAAAGCCATTGCGCCCCTGGACACCGCCGACTGGCCACGCGAAATCGGCGGCAAGCCAGGGTTGGAACCCACCCGCTATGGCGATTGGGAAGTCAACGGCCGCTGCACGGATTTTTAGGCGGCTGGTTATCCGCGGGTGGGCAAAGTCTTAGCAAGTCGCCCTCAACCACGACAACGCAGCCTATACACAGCGCGCAATAGCGGCTTTACCAAAGGCGGTTTTGGCCATAAAACAACAGATAACCTCCTCCACAACCCCATGTGATCTGCCATGACCCAAATGACCCCCATGACTTATGTGTTTCCCTTTGCCATGGGAACTGCCACGGGAACTGCCGCGGGAACTGCCGCGGGAACTGCCGCGGGAACTGGGTTGGCGCAACAGCCGACCCCCGCCGCGCTGCCCGACCGAATGGTGCTGGGCGGTAAGGGGGCGGGGTTGGTGGAGATGAGCGCGCTGGGGCTGCCTGTACCGCCCGGCTTTACCCTGACCACCGCGGTCTGCCGTGCCTATTACGCCAATGGTCAAGATGGCCAACGCTATCCCGATGGGTTGGAGGCTGAGGTGGAACAGGCGTTGCAGCTGTTGGAAACTCAGATGCAGGCGCGGTTGGGCGATGCCGATGCCCCGCTGTTGGTGTCGGTGCGGTCGGGCGCGCCCGTTTCGATGCCTGGCATGATGGATACCATCCTGAACCTGGGGCTGAACGACGAAACGGTTGAGGGGCTGGCACGCCTAAGCAACAATCCGCGCTTTGCCTATGACAGCTATCGCCGCCTGATTCAAATGTTCGGCGGGGTGGTGTTGGAAATTCCCCATGAGCATTTTGATGCGGTGCTGAACGACCGCAAGGTGCAACAAGGGTTGCTGTTGGATCACGAAATGACCGCACAGGATTGGCAGGCGGTGATTGCTGGCTATCAACAGGTGGTGTTGGAGGTGACGGGGCAACCCTTTCCCCAGGATACCAGGGTACAGCTGTGGTCGGCCATCCGCGCCGTCTTTTTAAGTTGGAATGGGGAACGGGCACAGGTCTATCGCCGCCTGAACGGGATTGATGAGGCGATGGGGACGGCGGTGACGGTGCAGACAATGGTGTTCGGCAACCGCGGCGATACCAGCGCGACGGGGGTGGCCTTTACCCGCCATCCCAGCACGGGGGAAAAGGCGCTGTGGGGCGAATATCTGATTAACGCGCAGGGTGAGGATGTGGTGGCGGGTATCCGCACGCCGCAATCGATTACCCTGGCGGCCAAGCAGGCGGCGGGGCTTAGTGAGCCATCGATGGAAGAATCGATGCCCGATCCCTATCAACAGCTGGTGCGGGTGGCCAATCAGTTAGAGCAGCACTATCGCGATATGCAGGATATTGAGTTCACGGTGCAGGAGGGGCGACTGTATCTGTTGCAAACCCGTGCGGGCAAACGCAGCGCGGCGGCAGCGGCGCAGATTGCGGTCGATTTGGTAACGGAAAAGCTGGCCGATCCTGCCCGCGCCCTTAACCTGATTGACCCCGAAAATTTGCAACAGTTGTTGCACCCGCAGATTGATTCGGCCGCCCCCCGCAACGTGATTGCACGCGGCCTGCCCGCCAGCCCTGGCGCCGCCAGTGGCCGCCCCGTCTTTTCAGCGGAGGAGGCGGTGCGGCGTGCCAGCAGTGGTGAGTCGGTGATCCTGGTGCGCGATGAAACCTCGCCAGAGGATATTGCGGGCATGCATGCGGCCAAAGGCATCCTAACCCTGCGTGGGGGGATGACCAGCCATGCGGCGGTGGTGGCGCGTGGCATGGGGCGCCCCTGCGTGGTGGGGGCGAGCAGCCTGCAACTGTTGCCCGACCAGGCGGGCTTTCGCGTCGGCGATCACACCATCGGCCATGACCAGCTGATTAGTTTGGATGGCGCGAAGGGGGAGGTGATTTTGGGTTCGGTGGCGCTGGTTCCCCCCACCCCCAGCCCCGCCCTGGAACAGCTGCTAAGCTGGGCGGAACAAAGCCGCGGTCTGGCGGTGCGCGCCAATGCCGACACGCCAGAGGATGCGCGGGTGGCACGCAGCTTTGGTGCAACCGGCATCGGCCTGTGTCGTACCGAACATATGTTTTTCGCGGCGGAGCGGATTGCCGCCATGCGGGCGATGATCCTGGCCGACAATGTGGCGGAGCGGCAACAGGCCTTGGCCAGACTGCTGCCCATGCAAAAATCGGACTTTGTTGGGATTTTTAAGGAAATGGCGGGCTATCCCGTCACCATCCGCCTGCTGGATCCCCCTCTGCATGAGTTTTTGCCGCATGGCGAGCAGGAGGTGGCGGCGGTGGCCGCCCTGATGGGGGTGTCGGCCGAAAAGCTGGCGGGGCGTGCCAAAATGCTGGCGGAGGCTAACCCGATGCTGGGTCATCGCGGTTGCCGCCTGGCCATCACCTATCCCGAAATTTACGCGATGCAGGTGCAGGCGATTTTGGAGGCGGCGGCCGAGGTGAACGCCGAATTGGGCGCGGGGCAGGCTGTGCCCGAAATTATGATCCCGCTGACCGCGACTTTGAGTGAGCTGGTGCGGATGAAGGAGCTGGTGGCCAGGGTGGCGGCGGGCGTGCCCAATGCGCCCACCTATCTGTTCGGCACGATGATCGAACTGCCGCGCGCCTGCCTGATTGCGGGAGAATTGGCCAGCATTTGTGACTTTTTCTCTTTCGGAACCAATGACTTAACCCAAACAACCTGGGGGCTATCGCGCGATGACGCGGGCAGCTTCCTCCCCAGTTATGAGGCGGAACGGTTGATCGCGGTGGATCCCTTCAAAAGCCTGGATCAGCAGGGCGTGGGGCAGCTGATGCGGATGGCGGTGGAGTCGGGCAGGGCGGCTAACCCGGGGCTAAAAATCGGCATTTGCGGCGAACATGGCGGCGATCCCGCCAGCGTCAAATTCTGCCGCAGCTTAGGACTAAACTACGTCTCCTGCTCCCCCTACCGCGTGGTGGTGGCACGGTTGAGTTAAGCGCCAGCCCCCTACCTAAGGCGCGGGGGCGGGTGCAGCAACAGTAGCGGCGGGCTGGATGGCATCGCCAGCGGCGGCCAGCAAATCGCCTAGCTGGCGGCGGGATAGGCGGCCAATCGCGGCGCGCAGGCCAAGGTTGCTAAGCCGCACCCCCGTTTCCGCCTGCACCAGCCCAACCTGGGCATTCAACAATTCCCGTTCAGCATTCAACACGTCCAGGGTGGTGCGTTGGCCATATTGCGCCTCCTCCCGCACGCCTTTAAGGGCGCGATCGGCGGCGGTCACCGCGGCGGTAAAGGCTTCCTGTTGGACGCGGTTGGAGGCCAATTCGTTCCAAACGCGGCTGACCTCCTGCGCGACCTGCCGCTCGCTTTGCCGCAACAGCCGTTCGGCCTGATCCTGATTGGCACGCGCCACCGCGATGCGGCCTGTGGTGCTGCCGCCCGTGTACAGTGGCATGCTCAGCAACAGGCCACCCCGATACACCGTCGCTTCACGATCCTTGCTGGACACATCGTTTTGATAGCCGGCGCTGGCGGTGGCATCCAGGCTGGGATAGCGTTCGGCCTCCGCCTGTTGCAGGGCGTGGCGCGCGGCCAGCAATTTGGCCTGATTCTGGCGAATGCGGGGATGTTCCTTTGCCGCGATGGCCAGCAGGTCGGGCAGCGGCAGGGACAATTCCTGCAGCGGGCGATCCAGCATCTCAGCCGCTGGCTCACCCGTTAAGGCCTGATAGGTTGATTCGGCGGCGCTAAGGCGGCTGTTGGCGGCGCTTAAATCGGCCTGAATGCTGGCCAGCCGCGCCTTGGCCTGCGCCACATCGGTGGCGGTCAGCTGGCCAACCGAAAAGGCCAACTCGGTCTGGCGCAACTGCTCCGCGATAATGGTTTGGGTGGTGCTGTTCAGCTTTACGACCTGTTTGGCGCGAATCAGCTCATAAAAATTGGTCGCGCTGGTCAGCAGCAGTTGGCGTTCGGTTTCCTCCTCCGCGGCGGCAGCCGCATCGGCATTGGCCTTAGCCGCATCCTCAGCGGCCAACAATCCGCCGCCGTGAAACAAGGCCTGGCGCAGGGCTAATGCCCCCTCACGCGGGGTGGTGGATATATCCGCGCTGCCGACATTGCGAGTTTGCTGGCTGGCGATACTGCCCGCCGCCGACAATTGCGGCAACCGCGCCCCAAAGGCAACATCGACGCCCGCCGCCGCCGCCTGCCTCGCGCTTTGGGCGGCTGCCAAACCAGGCTCATTCCGCAAAACCAGGTCAAAGACTTGCAACAGGTCTTTGACCGCTTGGCCTGGGGGCTGCGCTGCGGGCATCGCGGTGGGGGCAGCTGTTCCCGTTGAAGATGGCTCAGCCGCTGACTGTGCCCAGCCTGTGCCAATTGGTGCCGTGGTCGTTAAAACCATCAGCAGCAGGGTGGAAAACAGCCTAATAGGGTTCATGGCAATAACGAAAAACGGGGGCTAATAACGGGGCAGGGTGGGGTCAATTTCTTGTGACCAGCGGTCGATGCCGCCCTTAAGGCTTTGCACCTGCCCAAACCCCTGTTGCAACAGGAACTGGGCGGCTTGCAGGCTGCGCACCCCATGGTGGCACAGGGTAACGGTGGGCAGGGTGGGATCCAACTCCTGCCACCGCTGTGGCAATTCCTGCAGCACCAGGTGGCGGGCATGGGGCAGCGTGCCAATCGCCACCTCCTCCTGACGGCGGACATCGACCAGCTGAAGCCTGGTGGCGGCCTGGCCATCCTGAAGCAACTGATGCAATTCTTGGGGGGTGATTTCGATGGTCATGGTTTCAGCTTACCCAGCTTAGCAAAATCGGCAAGACAAATGGCAGCACCACAATCGCCAAAACCGTGCTGATCATCACCAGGCTGGCCGCCTTTTGCACCGGCATATCGTTTTGGGCGGCATAGGCAGTGGTGTTGGCGGCAATTGGGCAGACGGCCACCACCATTAAGCATTGCGCCATAATTGGACTCAAAAAATTGATGAAGGCTTTATCAAAGGCGATAATGAGCAAGGCAATAGCTGGCAGCATTATAAATTTGCCAAAAAGGCCGACTCCAATCAATTGATAATCCCATTTGAAATGCCTTTGATTGGCCAACGCAAGTCCAACCAGCATGATGCCCAGGCAGATATACGCCCCCTTTGCCACCTCCCAAAATTTCATCAAGGGTGCTGGCAGGCCAATTTGCATGATTGAAAGAACAAAACCAATCGCCATGCCATAAAGCACGGGCAGCCGTGATACCCGCCGCAGCGCATCCTTAACAGTCAGGTTCCCTCTGGCAACATAGTAGTAGCCAATGGTATCGCCGAAAATAACGGTGCCGAGATAGGAAATCATGTAAATGCCGACTTGGTCGTTTCCTAACAGGGCTAAGGCGACTGGCAATCCAAAAAAGCCTGTATTACCTGAACCAGCGGCAATAGGCAGCAGATAGACGGCAATCTTATCATCCACCAATCGCCTGCCCAACCACAGACTGATAAACCCCACCACGCAGCACAGGGCAAAACCCACAACAGGCAGCAACAAAACTTCGGGAGTAAAAGTCAGTTGCGCGACGGCACCCCCTACCACGACTGGCACAAAGCCGTAAATCAGCAAGAACGCAACCGATTTCAAATCCACCTGATGCAGCTTGCCCAGTACATAGCCCAATCCAACCAGCAGGGCGATGGACAAAAAGGTGGGGAACAGCTGGTGAAACATCAAAAATCCAACATTGGACGGTTAGGATGGCATTAGAACACAAAACGATGCGGTGGGGCAAATCCAGGTAGCCAGGGGGTTGCGCAATCAAATAAGGCCAGGCGGGAAAGCTGCCCATGCTGCTTGCGATACACATAGGCGGTGCCAATCGACCCTTGCTGTGCCCCATCAACATCACGAACAATCAGCAACAGCCGTCCCCCCTCACGCAGTCTATCGCCATAGTTGCCATCGCCATCATGAAGTGGGGGTGTTGCCACCGCGCCATTCAGGAAAATCACGTCATAGCCGTCATAATCGGCATAGCCCGCTTGCGGCAAGCTATCCAGGAATTTGGTTTTGCAACCGCCAAGCTTTTTGACCAGCGTCGATGATTGATCCCGCAGGGTATTATCGCGTTCAACCGCCACCACCCGCCCGGCCAACAGGCTGAACAGGGCGGTGCTGTACCCCGTGGCGGGGGCGATATCCAACACGTGACAGTCGGGGGTTACGGCCGCCGCCTGCAACAGGCGTGCCAGCACCATAGGCTCCATCAGCCAGCGTTGGTTGCCGTTGCCGTCGATGCCCAGCGCAACATCCTCATCCACATAGGCCTGGGCGGTGGCGGCGGGGGGAACAAACCATTCACGCGGCACGGTTTCCATGGCGCTTAACACCCGATTGTCCGACACCTTATTGGTGTTGATTTGGGTAAGAACCATTTGGCGGCGGGCGGTGGCAAAATCCATGACAGGCAACCTGGATTGAAAAGATGGGGTGGGTGGGCAAATCCCTGCTGGGGGAATGACCCGCTGCCAACCTAGCGCTTCCATGGAATAACGACAAGCTTGACCGTTGCCCCCATGCACCCCTAAATAACAATTCACAATCAATCACGCTGGCCGGGTGGCAGAGTGGTTATGCAGGGGCCTGCAAAGCCTCGTACGTCGGTTCAATTCCGGTCCCGGCCTCCATTGACGGTTTGCCTTGATGGTTGTGGCAGCCAGATAATTCTGCCTTGAGGCTTAGCTGGCCAAGGCGTCGCCCAAATTTTTCCTGTCGCCAACAATATTGTTTAGCCCCAATTTGGTCAGCAGGTGTGCCTTTTTCAGGCTGGCCAGCAATTGCTTGCTGCCGCCGCACAGGATAACCCGCGTATCCTGTTGATGAAACTGGCTAATCAAATCGCCCAGCACCGCCACCCCCGTGGCATCGGCAAAGGGCACCTGGCGCATATCCAAAATCAGACAGGCCAGCGGCTTATCGTTGACGGCCTGCAACAAATTCTGCAACCGTTCCGCCGCGCCAAAGAAAAAGGGGCCATTGATGCGGTAAATCATCGTGTCGGGGGGCAGGGGGATTGCGCCCAGATCCTCTAAATCCTGGGTGGTATCCTCCACCGTCACCGCATCGCCCATCCGTTTCATGAACAACAGGGCGGCCAACATGACCCCCGCATTAACCGCCAGCACCAAATCGCTGAACACCGTCAGGCCAAAGGTGGTCAGCATGATCGCCACATCCGATTTTGGCGCCGTTTTGAACAGATGGATGAAATGGTGCCATTCCCCCATCCGATAGGCGACCACAAACAAAATGGCCGACAGGGCACATAGCGGCAGATGCTTAGCCCATGGTGCAAAAACCAGCATGACCAGCAACAGCACGGCGCAGTGGACAATGCCTGATAGCGGGCTGGTGGCGCCATGGCGGATGTTGGTGGCGGTACGGGCAATTGCCCCTGTGGCGGCAAACCCGCCAAACAGCGGCGCGGCGATGTTGGCAATCCCCTGACCCACCAGTTCCTGATTGGAATCATGTTTGGTGCCCGCCATGCCATCGGCCACCACCGCCGACAACAGCGATTCAATGGCGCCCAGCATGGCAATGGCAAAGGCGGGGCCCGCCAGCTCTAAAATTTTTTGCAGGCTGACGGTTGGCCACTGCCAGCTGGGCAGAGACTGGGGGATACCGCCAAAGGCACTGCCGATGGTGGCAACCTGGTCAAACATGCCGATTTGCACCACGGTGGCATAGATAATGGCCAACAGCGGCGCGGGAATTTTCGGCAGGAATTTCGGCGCGAAAATCAGCACCAACAGGGTTTGGCAGGCGACAGAGGTTGTGCCCCAATCCAAATGGGGCAAGGCCTGTAGCAGTGCCAGCAGCTTTTCATGAAACAGCAGGGAGCTGGCGGCGGGCTTTAGCCCAAAAAAGTCCTTCCACTGCCCAACCCAGATGATGGTGGCGATACCGCTGGTAAAGCCGATAATGACCGGGCGCGGAATGTATTTGATGATGGCGCCCACCCGCAACAGCCCCATGGCCAACAGGATGAAGCCCGCCATGATGGTGGCCAGTTGTAGTCCTGCAATGCCATGAACGGCGGTAATGCCCGACAAAATGGCGATAAACGCCCCAGTTGGCCCGCTGATTTGTAGGCGGCTGCCCCCCAGGGTGGAGGTCAGGAAGCCTGCGACAATTGCGGTGTACAATCCCTGCTCAGGCTTTGCCCCGCTGGCAATCGCAAAAGCCATCGCCAGCGGCAACGCGACCAGACCCACCACCAGGCCAGCGCCCAAATTGTTGGCGATGTGCTTACGGCCAAATAAGCCCGCACGATAGGATTCAATGACAGCGATCATTGTCTGGTTCTACAGGGTTTTGGCTGTATGCGAAAGCCTAGTGGTGAACTAAAGCGAAAACGCTCTTGTTTCTAAATTGGAACAACTATGTCCCCAGCGATTCCAGACCAAACAGCGAAAGAGGCTACTTGCCCATGGCTTTCAGCAGCGCTTGCCCCATGCCAGCGGGCGAATCGGCGACGACGATGCCGGCGGACTTCATCGCCTCAATCTTGCTGTTGGCGTCACCCTTACCACCCGCGACAATCGCGCCCGCATGCCCCATCCGACGGCCAGGGGGAGCGGTGAGGCCAGCGATAAAGCCAGCGGTTGGTTTTTTAATCTTGCTGCTACGCAACAGGTCACAGGCCGCTTCCTCAGCATCGCCACCGATTTCGCCAATCATGATGATGGCCTCTGTCAGTGGGTCAGCCAAAAACAGCTCCAGCGCGTCAATAAAGTTGGTGCCGTTAATGGGGTCGCCGCCAATACCGATGCAGGTCGATTGCCCCAGACCCAGCGCGGTGGTTTGGAACACCGCCTCATAGGTCAGGGTGCCGGAGCGGGAAACGATCCCCACCTTACCAGGCTGGTGAATATGGCCTGGCATGATGCCGATTTTGCATTCGCCAGGGGTAATCACACCGGGGCAGTTGGGGCCAATCAGGCGGGTGTTGGAGTTCAGGATGCCACGCTTCACCCGCATCATGTCCAGCACGGGAATCCCCTCAGTGATGCAGACCACCAGCGGGATTTCCGCATCGGCGGCTTCAAGAATTGCATCGGCGGCAAAGGGCGGTGGCACATAAATCACGCTGGCATTGGCGCCAGTTTTCTCCACCGCTTCGCGCACGGTGTCAAACACGGGCAGGTTCAGGTGGGTTTCGCCCCCCTTACCAGGTGTAACGCCGCCAACCATGTTGGTGCCATAGGCAATCGCCTGCTCACTGTGAAAGGTGCCTTGGGCTCCGGTAAAGCCTTGGCAGATAACCTTAGTGTTTTTGTTGACCAGTACAGCCATTAGGCGGCTCCTTTTTTCTTAGATTCCGCAACCGCGGCAACGATTTTTTGGGCAGCATCCGCCATGTTGTCGGCGGAAATAACCGCCAACCCCGATTCACGCAGGATTTTCTTCCCCAGCTCAACATTGGTGCCCTCCAGGCGAACAACCAACGGCTTTGACAGCTTAACATCCTTGGCGGCGGCCAACACGCCCTCTGCGATAATGTCACAGCGCATGATGCCCCCAAAGATATTGATCAAAATCCCCTCAACATTCGGGTCGGATAGAATGATGCGGAACGCCTTGGTCACCTGCTCACGGGTGGCGCCGCCGCCGACGTCCAGGAAGTTGGCGGGCGAACCCCCACACAGTTGGATGATATCCATGGTGGCCATCGCCAAACCCGCGCCATTAACCAGGCAGGCAATATTGCCGTCCAGCTTGATGTAGTTCAGCCCAGCCTTACCCGCTTCCACCTCCAACGGATCCTCCTCATCCTCATCGCGCATGGCGGCAATGTCGGGTTGGCGGAACAGGGCGTTGTCATCGATGGACACCTTGGCGTCCAGGGCGATTAAGCCACCGTCCGCCTTAACGACCAGCGGGTTAATTTCCACCAGGCTGGCATCAATCCCCCAAAAGGCGTTGTACAGATTGGCAAACAGCTTCATGGCGCTTTGCACGCTGGCCTTTTCGGTCAGGCCATAGGCACGGCACAGCAGGCGACCGTGAAAAGCTTGCCAGCCGGTGGCGGGATCGACGGTAAACGTAAAAATTTTATCGGGGGTGTGTTCGGCCACCTCCTCAATATCCATGCCGCCCTCGGTGGAGGCGATCACCATCACCCGCTGAGTGCCGCGGTCAACCAGAAAGCTTAGATACAGTTCGCGGGCAATCGCGCACCCCTCCTCAACATACAAACGGCGCACCAGGCGACCTTCGGCGCCAGTTTGCGGGGTAACCAGGGTTTTGCCCAAAATATCGGTGGCGGCGATTTTGAGGTCGGCCAGGGATTTGACCACCTTAACCCCGCCCGCCTTGCCACGGCCACCCGCGTGAATCTGCGCCTTAACCACATAAACAGGTCCCGCCAGCTTTTGCGCGGCGGTTTCAGCCTCCGCCACCGAAAAGGCGGGAAAGCCGTTGGGTACCGCTACGCCAAATTTGGCCAGCAGCGATTTTGCTTGATATTCATGCAGGTTCATCGAAAAAATCTCACCTTGTTGGAATGCCCATCAACCGATTGGTTGGTGGCGTTGGTCATTACTTGTTGCCTCTATAGCCGCTTCTTAGCCCTTATTCAACCCAACAAAAGCTTTTTTGGGCGGCGGTTCATCCGCACAGATTCATGAGGCGAACGTGAAACCCTAAGCCGCCTTTGGCAGGGTTTTCAGCACGTCCATCAGCCCCTGCACCGCGGTAACCGAGTTATCAAACATGGTTTTTTCTTCGGCGGTCAGCGACAGTTCCACAATCCGTTCCACCCCACCCGCGCCAATCACCGTTGGCACGCCGACATACAGCCCGTTGACCCCATATTGACCGGTCAGCAGCGCCGCGCAGGGCAGCACCCGTTTTTTGTCGCGCAGGTAAGATTTGGCCATGGCAATCGCGCTGGTGGCGGGCGCGTAAAAGGCCGACCCCGTTTTCAGCAGGTCGATAATTTCTGCCCCACCACTGCGGGTACGTTTGACCAACTCATCCAGCTTGGCTTGGCTGATCCAACCCAGGGCGACCAGATCGGGCAGGGGGATGCCCGCCACCGTGGTATAGCGCACCATCGGCACCATGGTGTCGCCATGACCGCCCAACACAAAGGCGCTGACATCCTCAATCGACACCTTCAGCTCCTCGGCCAGGAACATGCGGAAGCGTGAGGAATCCAGCACGCCAGCCATCCCCACCACCTTGTTGGCGGGCAGCCCGCTTTCCTGTTGGAAATAGGCCACCATCGCATCCAACGGATTGGTAATCACAATCACAAAGGCGTTGGGCGCATGCTGCTTCACACCATTGGCCACTTGCTTAATAATGCCCGCGTTGGTGAACATCAGGTCATCACGGCTCATCCCCGGTTTGCGGGCAATGCCAGCGGTGATGATCACGACATCGGCGCCCGCAATCGCGGCGTAATCCTGTGCCCCACTTAGGGCAGAATCGCTGCCCAACACAGCAGAGGCCTGGTAAATATCCAACGCCTTACCCTGCGGCACGCCCTCAGCAACATCGCACAGCACGACATCGCCCAATTCCTCAGCCATGGCCAGCAGGGCTAGGGTTCCGCCAATCTGCCCCGCGCCAATCAGGGCGATTTTGGGGCGTTGAAACACTTTGGGGGCAGCAGTCGCCATGGTCAGATCCTTTGAAAGGGGGGTTATGGTCGTTTCAATTTAGAAATATACAGCCTACGAAAATGTTATGAGATCGAGAAACGGAGCGGAGTGTA
>CAISOG010000175.1 GCA_903887035.1 uncultured Holosporaceae bacterium
CCTGTGGTGGGGCGATGCGGCCATAGCGGCAGAAAGTCAGGGTCAGCCCCTGATCCATTTGGGTTTGTTGCCAATGCAGCTGCCATTGATCGCTGGGCAGGGGCGGGAAGAATCTGTCGCCCGCGATGTCGGCCTCAATATGGGTTAAATGCACGGTTTGCGCCATCGGCAGGGTTTGTTCATACAGCTGTTGCCCACCGATAACGAACAGGGTTTCACCATCACCCACCGCTGCCAGCGCGCTGGCCAAGTCATGAAAACATTCCGCCCGATCATCCCGCCAATCCCGCTGATGGGTCATCACCAGGTTGCGGCGGCCGGGCAGGGGCTTACCAAGCTGTTGCAGCACGCTGTCATAGGTGGTGCGCCCCATCAACACTGGGTGCCCCAAGGTAACCTGTTTAAAATGCTTAAGGTCGGTGGGCAAATGCCACGGCATCGCGCCATTTAGGCCGATAACCTGGGCACTGCCCGCCGCCGCCGCGATGAGTGCTATGTTGGCCATGTTCAAGCTTTATTCCAGAAACAGCTTGCGGGCAATTGCCATAACATCCTCCGCCGCCGCGGTGCCCGGATAACGGGTCAGCAGCGGGGTTTGCGCCCGTATCGCTTCGGCCACCTTTTTGTCATGGCGCACAATGCCCAACAGCGGGGGAACCCGCCGCAAAAAGTTGGTACAGGCGCGCGCCAACGTGTCATAGGTCTTTTGCCCCTCAGTCACCGTGGCCGCCTGATTCACCACCACCTTAAGATCGGCGTTGGGATCCTGCTGATAGGTCAGTTTGATAAAGGCATAGGCATCGGTCAGGGCGGTGGGATCAGCGGTTGTCACCACAATGCAGGATTGACAGGATTGGGTAAGCATCTTAACCGTGCGATCCACCCCCGCGCCCAGGTCAATCAGCACATATTGATAATTGGGAGCCAGTGATGCCAATTCGGTAATCAGGCTGAACAGTCTGGTCGGTGCCAAATTGGCCAGATTGCCTGCGCCGCTGCGCCCCGCGATAACCGAAAACAGGGCGTTGCTGGGGTGCATCACCGCATCGGCCAGCTTGCATTGGTTGGATAAGACTTCGGCCAAATCACGGCTGGGCATCAACCCCAGCTGGATATCCACATTGGCCAACCCTAGATCGCCATCAAACAGCAGCACGCCGCCATCGCGATTGGCGGTTGTGATGCCTTTGTGCAGGATTTGCGCCAGCGATTGCGCCAGGGTAACCGACAGCCAAGTCTTGCCAACCCCGCCCTTGCCAGAGGCAATAGCAATGCTTTGCGCCAATTTGGGCGGCACAAGGGAAAGCGCGGGTGCTTCAAGTGTCATGATTCCTCTTTAGCACGAAAATCATGAGTGTTGGGTTAAGGTGATGATGCGCGGGCAACATGTTAGGGGGATGTTTACGAAAAGGGGTGGCGATTAGGGGGTTGAAGGAGGCGTTACCACCCGTTGCCCATCAGTGGGCAGGATGGGGGACAGAACAATGGGTTGGCGGGGCTGCTGATAGCTGGCCAACAACAGTCTGGCCAAGGCCAATGGGGTCAGGGCGTTCACGCCATCGGCCACCTGCGGGCTCATCGACGCATCGGCCAGATACATTTTGCCGGCCGTGGCGGCGCTTAGCACCCCACCCAAACGGCGTGCCAAATCCAATTTGGTGATGAACAGGCGGCTGATCGGTAAATGAGCGCGAAAATGCTCCGCCGCCTCAGCCATTTCCATGCTGTCCCCTCCCGCGGCCAGCACCAACACGGGCTCAAACACCATATCCTCACCCACCAGCTGTTGCAGCTGTGCCATTTCATCATCCATCCAGGGGTTGATGCCGCCGCTATCCAACAAAACCAGCTGCTGAGGCTTGGCCTGTTCGAGAAGATTTAGGATCTCTTGGTGATTCGCCACCACGCTAAGGGGCAGCTGTAGGGCTTTGGTATAGGTTTCCAGCTGGGTAACGGCGGCCGCCCGCATCAGGTCGGCGGTGGCCACCAACGGCTCTAACCCCGCCAACACCGCCTGGGCAGACAGTTTGGCCAGGGTGGCGGTTTTGCCCACCCCCGGCGGTCCCACCAGCATAATTGGTTTATGCAGGCGATCCAGGCGCAAGGGGTTAAAGCCAAATTGGGCATCCAGGGCGGCGGCCAACCCTTGCAGCGGGCTGCGCACTGGCAGGCTGGCAACGGTTCGCAGCAAACGTTGAATTAAGGATTCCTCAACCCCGTGGCTGGTCAGCACCTCAGCCAGCAATTTCACAATTTCTGGCCGATTGGCGGGCGATTCCAGATCGGTGTCATCCAAATGGGGGGGCGGCACAACGGCAGGCTCTGGCGTATCAATCGCCGCCGTAACCTTAACCCCAAAGCCCCCATCCCCACGCGCGGATGACAGGATAATGGCGTCCTCCCCCAATTCTTCGCGCACCAGTGCCAGCGCTTCTTTCATGGTGGCGGCTTGGTAGGATTTCAGACGCATGCGGAACCTAAGAGTCTGTTAGAGACCCTATCTTATAGCGGATTGTACAAGGATTTACAGCGCAAATCTGTTTTGCAAAACAACAGACCATGCCCATGAGATTGATAGGGTGATTGATGCGAAGACTCATCGGGGAATTTCTGCATGGTTCTTAGGGTTATTTGGGGGCTGACAACAGTTCAGGCAGACAGACGTGTGCATGCCTAAACACCTCTATAACATTATCATCATCTCTTTAGTGAAAAATTAAACTAAGGAAACTAATCTAAAAATAGTATTTTGCCG
>CAISOG010000176.1 GCA_903887035.1 uncultured Holosporaceae bacterium
AAATCTCCAGTGCTGCAAATCGTTGCGGGACTATTTGCTAATCAGGCTAATCAAAAAGGCGCGGGCGGCGTCAGGCAGGGAGGCAAACACGAAAACAGCCGCGGCGAACCCCGCACCGTACTTGACCCAACTCCAAATATAGTCGATGCGGCCATGCAGCTCACGCGTTTCCTGGCGCAGCTCTTTAGAATCTCTCTGCGTTTCGTCACGCAATTCTTTGATGTCTCTGTGCGTTTCATCCCGAAGATCTTTAATCTCTCCACGCAGGCTTTTTATCGATTCTTCGACGCTGTCAATGCGGCCGCCTAAGGCCTCTACCTTAGCCTCCACCCGGCCAAAGGATCGTTGCATGTCAGACAAAACAGCAAAAAACATGGAGGTGTGCGCCACCGACAGGCCACCTACATCTGGCAGGGCGGGCTGTGGCGCTTCAGCCTTTGATTTCGATTCACCGCTTGGCATATCCAATCCTTTAGGTGCCATGAATTCTACTTATTCAATCATAACACAAATCCAGGGCGATTGTGAAGAACACGTTGGAGGAAAAGAGTCTGTTGCATGAAAACATCCAAATTTGCCGATTCTGATTGATTCTGATGCAGCCTTAGGGTAACTGATAATCATCAATAACCACGACAATTTGTTTAGCGAAACGGAAATTACGATGGCCACCACCAAAAAAAGCACTTCCAAGTCTGGATCGAAAGCCGCTGTGCAGGCTTTGCCACTGATGCCTAAGGCAACGGCAATCTGGCTCATTGACAACACGGGCTTAACCTTTGACCAAATTGCGGCCTTCTGCGGCCTGCATATTCTTGAGGTGCAGGCGTTGGCCGATGGCGATGTTGCCCCAGGCATGCAGGGAACCAACCCCATCATGGCGGGCGTGTTAAGCCAGACGGAGATTGCCCGTTGTGAGACGGATTCCACCGCCGTGCTAAAGGCCTTGGAAAATCGGATTGAAACGCCCGATCGTACCGCTGGCCCCCGCTACACCCCGCTTAGCAAGCGGCAGGATAAGCCCGATGCGGTTGCCTGGATCCTGCGCACCCACCCTGAGGTTCCCGACCATGCCATCGTCAAACTGTTGGGCACCACCAAAAACACCATTGCTGCCATTCGTGACCGCACCCATTGGAACTATTCCAACATTCGGCCACGCCACCCTGTGGGCTTGGATATCTGCAAACAGGTGGATTTGGATGCCGTGCTGACCCGTTACCCCAGCAAGACTCCCGTGCAGGATGCCAGCGGCAGCCATGATGGGGGCGACGATCTGCATTTGCCAGATATCGTTTAGCTTTTGGGGTGTTCGTGCTGATTTATCGGCCGTAACTTTAGCAAAGGGTTGGTGACATGGCGGGTCATTCCCAGTTTAAAAACATTATGTACCGCAAGGGCGCGCAGGATGCGAAGCGTAGCCGCCTGTTCTCTCGCCTGGTGCGGGAGGTGATGGTGGCGGCCAGGGCTAACCCCGACCCTGCCAGCAACCCGCGCCTGCGCACCGCGATTGAGGCGGCGCGGGAAGCCAACATGCCAAAGGAAAATCTGGAACGCGCCATTAAAAAGGGCAGCGGGGAGGATGGCGGCGTGGTGTATGAGGAGGTGCGCTATGAGGGCTATGGCCCCGGCGGCATCGCTATTATTGTGGAGGGGTCAACCGACAACCGCAACCGCACCGCCAGCGATGTTCGCACCATGTTCAGTAAGAATGGTGGCAATCTGGGCGAAAGCAACAGCGTGACCTTTATGTTCAAACACGCGGGCGAAATCACCTATCCCGTCCGCATCGGGTTGGATCAGGTCTTTGAGGCCGCCTTAGAGTTGGGGGCGGATGACGTGCAGGGTGATGAGGAGGTGATTTCGGTGATTTGCGCCTCAGCCGACCTGGCATCCCTGCGCGATGGGTTGGAGGCCAAATTTGGCACGCCCGCCAGCGCAAAACTGGTATGGCTACCCCTGACCGCTGCCCCACTGGCGGGTGACAGCGCGGCGCAGGCGTTAAAGCTGTTGGATCAGTTGGATGGTTACGACGATGTGCAGGATGTGTACACCAATGCCGAATTCGCGGAATAATCGCCGCCTGCCTAGACCATGAAAGCCATCTTGGGGCTGGATCCGGGCTTGCGTCACACTGGTTGGGCGGTGGTGATGGCCGATGATCGCGGCGGCCTTAGCCTGACTGCCAGTGGTGTCATCGACGTGCCGCCAGCAAAATTGAGTATGGCGGCGCGCCTTAGCCAGCTGTTCGATGCGCTGCAATCCACCCTGCAACCGCTGGCGTTTGATGAGGCGGCGGTGGAGGAGGTT
>CAISOG010000177.1 GCA_903887035.1 uncultured Holosporaceae bacterium
CACACGCCACCTATTTTGTAAAGATATGAGCGGGAAAGTCGCGGGGCGTAACCCCGCGGTGGGGGGTAGGGGAAAGAAGGGGCAGATGACGGCGTGTTTCCAATGGACTGGGTGGGGATCAGGTTGGCGGGGCAGACTTTTGTATGGCGTGCGAACAATTTTTCCATCAACTGTAACTTTTTTGCTTCAAAACGGTTGACACCACCGCCGTTTATTGATGTACTAATGCCCTAGTTAACTTTTAATCCTATGGAAGGAATTTTGATATGACTCGTGAAGGACTGATTACTGAGACAGTTGATGCGGTAGCTCAAGGCCAATCACCTGGCGATACAGGAGCTGTACTAGCAGCGGACTTACAAGAGCAACCGCCAGCGCAAAATCCTTTAAACGATCCTGCATATGCTAAATATTTCGAATCGTTAAGAAACAACGCAAATTCATATTAATGCGTCTTTTGCACTGAAAAACAAATAGCTTTTGATTTTGGTCAATAAAAGGCCTGCAAAAAGTTTTTGCTATAGAAACGTTACAAATCAAAAAACCCGCAGGCGACAAATCCTGCGGGTTTTTTTTAGACAGTTAAGAAGCCTGCAACCGCCAGAAAACCCAGCGCTTATTCAGGGTTTTTGCCGATGCTGATGTTGGCAAAGCGCTTGTTAAAGCGTGACAGCTGACCCACATCCTGCAACTGTTTGTTGCCACCGGTCCAGGCGGGGTGGGATTTGCGATCAACCTCCAACCGCATGGAATCGCCCGCCTTACCATAGGTTGAACGGGTTTCATAGGTCGTACCATCGGTCATGATAATGGTGATGGTGTGATAGTCGGGGTGAATATCAGGTTTCATGGCCACAAGCTTTTAAAAAAAATTAAGGGTAAAGGTCTTTATACGGTACTTTTGGCCGCCGTCAAGTCTGAAGTTTGGGGTGGGATGACAACAGGGTGGTGGCAATAGCGGGGCTAGGACGATAGCGGCGTGCGGGAATTGGTTGGCCTGTACCCATATCACAATGTCATTCTCCCCCTTGTGGGGAGAATCTCAAATCCTAACCGTCAAACAAGCGGCGCTGGGAGCAAGGAGATCCTACCCACAGGGGGTAGGATGACAACAGGGTGGTGGCAATAGCGGGGTTAGGATGACAATGGAGTGGTGGAAAAGGCGCGAATATCCTGCAGAAACTTCGCCCAGCCGCGCCCTATTCAATAATACGGGTGGGTGCGGGTTGGGCGGGGGCAGGCTGTTCAGCGGGGGCGGGGGCGGTACCATTCGCGGGTGCAGACGGCTCCTCCACCTCAACCTTAACCGCTCCGCTGGGGTTTTTGCAGTCCAGAACGACAATATCGTAAACAGGGTGTTCCAGCGCGGATACAGCGGGCGAGCTGGCAAACATCCATCCACTGAACAGGGTTATCGATTCCTCACCCTTTCTGGCTTCGCGAATTTGCAAAAAGGCGGCTGCCTCAGGCCGATCCTCAGGCGGATTTTTGCGGCAATCCAGCGCGGTAATTTCCAGCGTGCCAAAATGGATAGGATCATCCACGGTTGCGGACAGTTTTTTGACCCTGGCCGTGACCTTATCCAACACCTGCACCACGGCGGCGGCATTGCTGCTGGGTCGTTCAATCGGGGTCATGATGGCGGGTGAGGGCGCGGGGACGTCTACAGCTGCCACAGGTGCGGTGGCAGCGGCGGGCGCATTGGCGGAGGCGTTGGCGTTTGTCTGTGCCGATTTTGATTTGGCCGTTGATCCCGCCGTTGCCGCAGTCGCCCGTTGGGGCGATGGTGCCCACAGGGCAAAGGCCGTCAGAACAATAAGGCCGCTGGCAACCAAGACTTTCCTTCGCATGGCGGTTTATTCACCCGCAGGCAGATCGGCGGGAGAGTCCTCAGCCGGCTGATCCATTTTTAACCCGGGTTTGGGCGATGCATTTTTGGCTTTGGTGCTGGTAGAGGGCTTTGCATCCTCACCGCTATCCTTTGGCTTGGTAAAGATATATTCGCCAAGAGCTTGTACCAAATCGAATGGCGGTTGGGTGTAATTGATGCTGCCGCCTGGGGCAATCAATTCATCACTGCCCCCCGGCACGATCGAGACATAGCGGCCGCCCAACAACCCCTCACTGGAAATTTGCGCCACGCTGTCTTTTGGCAATTGGATTGCGGGGTTGGCGATATGAATCACCGCCTGGGCAAAAAAGGTGGCGGGATCCAGCTTTAAGGAACTGATGGTGCCAACCTTAATGCCGGCCAGCTGAACATCGCTGCCCACGCTGAGGCCATCGACCCGTTCAAAACGCGCGTTCAGGCTATAGCCAGCCCCATCCAACCCACCGTGGGTACGATTTTGCAGATAGACCAGGAAAAACCCTGCGACAATCAAAACGCCAAAGCCCAACAGGGTTTCAACCAGGTTATGACGATTGGTAACAGCCATTGGGGAACTCCTTTTTAAAAAACATGATGATTGCACGGAAAAGCAACGCGGTTTCCAACATCACCATCAGTTGCCCAGGAATGCAAGAGGGGTCATGCAAATAGGCTGGCCATTCGGTTTGGGGCTGCTGTGTTGTGGGGTGGTTTGGGTAAGCGCTGCAGGGAAATGAAGGCGGCGGCAGTCAATTATTCGGGCGGTTGCCAGGCTTGGTAATCGCCAATTGCCTTCGGGCGGTGTCCACCGCGCAGCACATGACCCAGCGGGCGCCAGGCCAGTTTGGTGCCAGTCAAATTCGGCTGATGCGGCTTAAGCCACGCCGGCTTTTGCTGATGGGCATCGGATTCTGGCAGCGTATCAACCACATGATGCAGCCATCCATGCCACTCTGGCGGAACCTTGCTGGCCTCAGGCTGGCCATCAAAAATCATCCACCGCTTGGCGCGGCGGTTTTTGGGGATGGTTTTTTCGGTGTAATAGCGATTGCCATAAGAATCGCTGCCCACCTTGCGCCCATAAAGCCAGGTAAAAATTCTGGTGCCCAAGGTCATGATCGATGTTGCTCCGCAATATTGCCAAGTTGCCGAAGCCCCCCGCCAATCTTAAACTTTAACCATAAGCCAAGAGGAAAAGGGAAGCTTCCTTCCCCACTGGCTTAGCCAAATTATGGAGCCGTTGCAACATGTCCGTGAAAGAAATGATTGATCTGCCCGCCCTGGTTCGGGCGCGTGGGCTGGAACTGCCCCCCCCACCAGGCAGCGTGGCCACCTATGCCCCCTTTGTGCGATCGGGCAATATGTTGCTGATGTCCGGGCAGATTCCCTTTTGCGAGGGGCGGGTATGCTACATCGGCCATGTCGGGCGCGATGTGTCGGTGATCGATGGCGCCAAAGCCGCCCAGCTGTGCCTGCTGAACATTTTGGCGCATGTGGCGGTCGCGTTGCAACAAACGCCAACCCCCGTGTTGCGCTGTTTGAAACTGGGCGGCTTTATCCAAGCCACCGACAACTTTACTGACCATGCCAAGGTGATGAACGGCGCATCCGATCTGATGGTGGATGTGTTGGGCGACAATGGCCGCCATGCGCGTTCGACCATTGGCGTGGCCAGTTTGCCGCTGAATGCGGCGGTGGAGATTGATGCGCTGTTTGCGTTGGAGTAGTGGTGGTGGCCTAGTCCGCCAGCAGCCAGGCCGCCATGCTGTCAACCGAGCTGTGGGTAAAATCTGGGGCGGCTTGAGCCAGGGCTTCTTGGCTATTGTAGCCCCAGGTGACGGCACAGGTGGCAACCGCCGCCGCCTTGCCCATTTGCATGTCATAAATGCTGTCGCCGATCATCATACAGTAGTTGGCCGCCACCCCCAGCTGCTCTATCAGGCTGAACAGCATGTCGGGGGCGGGTTTGGAATTGACTACATCATCGCCGCCACGGCGTGCCTCAAACAACTCGTTCCAGCCATAGCGATCCATCAGGTCGGCCAGCGGGGCGGAGGGTTTGGCGGTGGCAATGGCTAGGCGATACCCCTTAGCCTTTAAGGCGGGAAGCAGATCATTCACTCCCGCAAAGGGCGCGTGCTGAAACTGACCATGGGTGGCATAATGGTGACGATAGCAGGCCACCAACCGTGTCACCGTGTCGGCATCCACATCGGGTAGGGCGCGCGCCAACGCAACAGGGGCGGGCAGGCCGATGTTGCCCGCAATCACCTCAAGCGGCAGCGGCGGCAGGCCAAATTCGTCTAAGGCTTGCAATATGGATGACGTAATCGCCTCACGGCTGTCAACCAGCGTACCGTCAAAATCAAACATCAGGACGGGGGGGATTGGGTGGCCAGATTTCATGACGATCTAGGCCGCGCTGAGCCAGTTGTCGGGCTTGCTGCTTTCGCTGACCTTGGTTAGGTCAGCAACCGCCTGGGTCATCAGGCTGTTTTGCTCCGTGCCACCAAGCTGATGCTGCAAATAATGGCGACAAATTGCCAATGCCTGGGTGGTTACCATGTTGCGCAGGCTGGCAATCGCTTCAGCCTCAACCAGGGTGATGCGCTGATACATCTGTTCCTCACGGTGGCGTGCCAATTCGGTAATGCGATGTTGGGCGGTGGCCATCAGTCGATCGGCCTCCTCCTGCGCATGCAGACGGATGGCGGAGGCCTGGCTAAAGATAGCCTGATGTTGCGCCACAATGGCGGTTAAATCGGTTTGCGCGGCAATCTTGGCTTCTTCCGCGGCGCGAATTTTGCCAATCAAATCGGCGGCCTTTTTGTCCAAAAGCCCCAGGACGGTTCGCCCCTTAAGCCCGAACAGCAGCAGCATGAGGCAAATAAAGGCAGCCCCCGACCATGCGGATGTATCCGTAATCAGGGCATCAAACCAGCTGGTAGCTGTATCAACCATTGGCAATCACCCGATTGGCGGTGGCAAGGTGGGAATCGGCGATTAAGGACTTTTGCGCTGAAACAGCCACGGCTTGTTCCAACATCTTGCTGGCTATTTGACCTGCAGCAGCCTCAGCATCGCCAATAGCGGCTTTTTTGGCGGCGGCAATTTTGGCCTCGGCAACCAACAGCTGTTCGTTAATACCCAGCATTAAACGCTGTTCATTTTCTAACAGCAGTTGGGATATTTCACGATTCTGCCGCGTCAGCAGGGCAATGGCATCGCGATGCGCCTGCCCCACCTCATTCTGCATTTCCCGCCTTAGCACATCAGCCTGTTGCCGCATTTCCTTGGCCAGCTCTAGGTCTTGTTGAATTCTGTTCATGCGGCCGTCCAACACCAAATTCATTTTTGGTGCCAACAAATAGCGCACGACCAGGTACAACAGGCCAAAGCTGATGACCGTCCAAAAAATCTGACTTGGGAAAAAAGCCAGATCGAATTGCGGCAACGAACCCTTCATGGTTGCAATAACGCCTAGACGTTAATCACAAACAGGATGATCATGACGACCACAAAGGCCAGCAACGCCAAGAATTCGATGGCGGCAAAGCCGATGATCATGACGGGGAAAACCGCGGGGCGAGCCTCAGGGTTGCGACCAAGCGCGCTAGCACACTCAGAAAACAAACGACCAAGCGCTAAGGCAGCGCCAATGAAAACAAAGGCTACGGCAGCTGCAGTAACCAATTTGACCGACATAAATAGGGTTGCACCTTCCATGGTAACGTCTCCTTACAGTTAAAAAAGTTTGGGGTGAAAAAAATTGGTGCCTTCTGTTGCCACAAGCCTTAGTGAAGGTCAATGGCATCGTGCAAATAAATGCTGACCAACAGGGTAAAAATATAGGCCTGCAAAAACGCCACAAACAGCTCAAAGGCAAAGATCATGACGTTGCCGAACAGTGGTAACACCGCCAGCAGTCCCGATGTTGTGCAGAAAAAGGCAAAAACCTTAATCATGATGTGGCCGGCCAGCATATTGGCAAACAACCTGATGGCCAGACTAAGCGGCTTAGCCAAAAAGCTGACCACCTCAATGGGAACGATAATGGGCGCAATGAAAAGGGGAGCCCCTGATGGCATGAACAGCTTAAAAAAGCCCAGGCCGTGCTTGGTAAAGCCCGTGCCGATAACCACCCCGATACTGATTAACGCCAGGGTCAGGGTGACGCTGATATGGCTGGTATAGGTAAAGGCATAGGGTAACAGGCCAATCAGATTGCCCAACAAAACAAACAAAAACAGGGTTAGCAAAAAAGGCACAAAGGGCTTGCCCTTATCCCCCAAATTGCTTTGCGCCAGATTATGCACAAATTCATACGGCCATTCGGACAATGCTTGCCAACGGCTGGGCAACAGTTGCAACCTGCGGGTGGCAAAAACCAACAGTGCGGAGGCAACCAACACGCCGACCAGGGCATGCAGGGCAGAGTTGGTAAGAGCAAGGTCAAAACCCGCAATATTCAGATCCGCCAACTTATGCAGTTGGAATTGCTTCATGGGATCAAAACTACCGCCAGCCATCGTCTGTTAATCCTGTTCGCGTTGGTCGTTTACGGCCTGGCCGTTGGTTGCGGCATCAGCGGTTTTGTGTGCGTCCGTTTCGGACGCATCCAACACCGCCATCTGCTGTTGCAAGGCCTTTATCACATTAAAACCAGCCAGACCAGCACCTAAAAAGAAAAAAACAATAGAAAATAGAGGCAGGCTGTCAATCCAGCGATCCAGGGCATAGCCAACCGCCCCCGCCAGCAGCAGGGTGGCCGCCATTTGCGAGCTTAGCTGCAGGCTCGCACTCAATCCCTTGCCCATAATTTGCCGCACATCCGCATCTTTTAGCGCCTCACGCGCAGACATTTTCGGCTCTTCTGAAGAGTCCTTAGGGGGCAACGGCATTAGGGGGCAGGCTTAGGCGCTGTTGGGGCAGGAGTGGGCGCCGCAGCCGCCAAAGCCTTATTGATGGCGGCCTCAAAGGTTGCATAGTCGCGTGCGCCAACCACCATCTCATTACCAACGACAAAGGATGGGGTTGATTGAATCTTAAAGTTGGTATCGGCAACCTGACGTTTTGCCAAAATTTGGTTCAGAACGCGGTCATTGGCGTTGCAGGCCTTCAGCTTGTCATCATTCAGGCCAGACAGGCGGGCATAGCGCATCACCGCGGTTTGGGGATCCCGATCCCCCGCCCATTTTGCCTGTTCGTTATACAGCAGGTCGATTAGGGTGAAAAACTGGGCTGGATCCGCGCAACGCGCCGCCACCGCCGCCCGCAGTGCCACCCCATCCAACGGGTAATCGCGCACCACCCAACGCACCTTGCCGGTGTCGATATAGGCCGCCTTAATTTTGGGCAGAATGTCTTTGTGAAACGCCGCGCAATGGGAGCAGGTCAGCGAGGAATACTCAAAAACCGTCAATGGCGCGGTGGCCGACCCAATAGGCCGATCCAAATCATCCAGCGCTTTGGGATCCCCTCCCTTGGCGGCGGCGGGGTTGCTGGCCGCCTGTTTTTCCTCAGCCAGACTGGGCGTTGCCATCGCCACTCCCAGAGCCAGCATCAAACCTAGCATTAAACCAAGGCTTAGCGATGGAATGGAGGTTGGGGCAGAAAGACGGGGAAAAGAAAAGCGAATCATGGTTTACGGCTTTCGGTAGAACGTGAATCAATATGATATTGCAGCGATTGAAGGGCTTCGGCAAGGGGGCTGGGCAGATTGTCGGCGGCGGCGGGCAGGGGTTGTAGGGTAGGGGGCAAAGTAGTGGGCTGTAGCCGCGCCATCCGTCTGGGTTGGCCAGTTGGGTTGGGTGCCATGGTGGTGGTGGCCAGCGGTTGTTGCTTCAGCCGGATGGCGGCGACGGCGGGATAGCCGAAATAGCCATTGATCCGTTGTTGCAGTTGCGGCAGTTGATAGCCGATGTCCAGGGCAAAGGCGGGCTCAACCACCAACGTCAGGTTCAGCCCCGCTTGTGCCCCCCCATGCACCCCCTTAGCCTGGCTTTTTCCTGCGCTGTTGACGGCGCCTTTGCCTGCGGTTTTCGCGGCCGCAGCAGCAGGATTGCTGGTTGAGGTGCGGCTAAGGCTGGCCAGCTGGCAACAGGCCGCCACCTCCTCCCCCACTATTGCTGGCCAATCCATCCGCAACGCCTGCGCGGTGGTCAGCTGGCGGCCAAAGCGTTGGCGCAACAGGGGCAGGGCGACATCGTCCAGCCGCTGGCTGCGGTTGGCGCGGCGGGCAACAAAATCCTTGCTTGTAAAGGTATTCATGCGCCAATCCTATACCATGACCGCTGCATCGTCCACATCCGCAACGCCCTTTCCTGGCCGCGCCGCCCTGCTGGCCTGGTATGATCAGCATCGTCGCACCCTGCCTTGGCGGATGGTGGCGGGGGGCGCGCTGCCCGACCCCTATCATGTTTGGCTTAGTGAGGTGATGTTGCAGCAAACCACGGTGGCCACCGTGCGGCAACGATTCCCCGACTTTCTGGCCGAATTTCCCACCCTGCAACAGCTGGCGGTGGCGCCATTGGATGATGTTCTGCGCGCCTGGGCGGGGCTGGGCTATTATCGGCGGGCGCACCAGCTGCACGCGGCGGCGCAAATTCTGTGGCATCAGCATGGCGGCGTCTGGCCGCATCAGCCCAGCCTGCTGGCTAAGTTGCCTGGCTTTGGTGCCTATACTGCGGCGGCGGTGGCGGGAATCGCCTTTGAGCAGCCGGTTCTGGCGGTGGACACCAACGTGGCGCGGGTAATGGCGCGGCTGTTTTGCCTGTCCGATCTGCCCCCCGCGTTGAACAAAAGCGCGGCGCAGGCGGGGGCGGGGCTGGTGGCGCCGCATCGGTGCGGTGATTTGGTGCAGGCGGTGATGGAGCTGGGTAGTCTGGTTTGCCGTGCCCGCCAGCCAAGCTGTGGCCTGTGCCCGTTGCAGCAGCACTGTCAGGCCTATCAGCGCGGGGTGGTGGATGATTACCCCAGGGCTGCACCAAAACTGGCTAAGCCGACCCGCTATGTCATCGCCTGGTGGTTGCAGGATGCCCAGGGGCAAATCCTGTGGCAACGGCGCCCCGATCAGGGGCTGTTGGCGGGGCTGTGGTCATTGCCGCTTAGCCCGTTTTTGGCGGCGGAGCCGGATGACGGCCTGGCGGCCAGCCTTGCCCCGCTGCCCACCCAACCCAGCCGCCTGGTGGCATTGGTGCGGCATAGCTTCACCCATTTTCATTTGCAGCTGAGTTTGTATCATCAGCCCTGCCCCTTTTCCTTAACCAACCCCAGCCCCAACTCTAGCTCCAACTCCAACTCCAA
>CAISOG010000178.1 GCA_903887035.1 uncultured Holosporaceae bacterium
ATCTTAGCAGACCGGTGTGGAAAGGGAAGCTAAGACGGGGTGGCACAGGGCGCCAAATCTATTATTCTATAAAAATCAATCACATGGTGGGTGATGAGGGATTCGAACCCCCGACCCCCTCGGTGTAAACGAGGTGCTCTAACCAGCTGAGCTAATCACCCATGCGCGATTATTGCCGATTTCGATCCATAAGGCTAGGGGGGTGTTGGCCAATCCGACCAACAAAAAGGCCAAGGAAGTCGCCTTAGCAACCCCCCTGGCCAAAATGTTGGGGCAACCCCATGACCAACGCCATGTCGGATTGCCCCAAAGCCATCAAAGTTTTTAGCTGGCCACGGCATCCTTCAACGCGGTGTGGGGCTTAAATTTCGGCAATTTTGACGCTGGAATATTGATTTTCGCACCGGTTTGAGGGTTGCGGCCTTCTTTGGCGGCACGATCGGCAACCGTGAAGGTACCAAAGCCAATCAAGCGAACTTCATCACCTGATTTCAATGCGCCCTCAACACATTCCAGAACGCAATCAACAATTTTGCCAGTTTCGGTTTTGGAAACACCGGTTTTTTCGGCAACTTGAGCGATTAGATCACTTTTGTTCACTATCTTACCCTTTCAACACTAACAGTTTGGTTGCCTATACGGAATGTCTAGGCTGCCTTGGTTTTACCATGATTGAGCCCAGGAAAAAAGCAAAAAAAAGCCTGAAACCTTAGAAATATCGCGCCTCTCAGGCAATTGGGGGCATTTGCCTGGCCTTTTTTATAAAAAAGCAAATAATATTAGTGTTATCCGTCTATTTCACGGGTGCCTGCCCCCTTGCCTAATGCGGCAGAATGGTTTGCGCCCCGTCCACCACCGGCTGTTTGGCACCCACGGGCGCGGCCTTAACCGCAAAACTATCCTCCTCCGGGAACACCACGGGCGTCAACGGCTGCGATAACGCAATCGCCAGCGCCTGATCGGCGGTTGCCACCGGAATAATGGTCAGGCCTTTTTTGACGTTGTCGGGAATCTCCTCAAGATCCTTTTCGTTCTCCTGCGGAATCAGCACGGTTTTGATGCCCGCCCGCAATGCCGCCAGCAGCTTTTCCTTCAGCCCACCGATGGGCAACACCCGCCCGCGCAGGGTAATCTCCCCCGTCATCGCCACGTCGCGCCGAACCGGCACGCCCGTCAACACCGAAACGATGCTGATCATAATGGCAACCCCCGCCGATGGCCCATCCTTTGGTGTTGCGCCCTCGGGCACATGCACATGGATGTCGCGTTTTTCAAAAATTTTGGGGTTGATGCCATACAGCGCGCTGCGAGACCGCACAAAGCTGTCGGCCGCGCTGACCGACTCCTGCATCACCTCGCCCAGCTTGCCGGTGCATTTAATCTTACCAGAACCAGGAACCGTCACCGATTCAATCTGCAGAATGTCGCCGCCCGCCTCTGTCCAGGCTAAGCCCGTGGTGACCCCCACGCTGTCCTCTGTTTCGACTTCGCCATAGCGAAAACGGGGAACGCCCGCGTATTTGTTGAGGGTTTTGGCCGAGGCCACAACCTTTTTCTTGGCTTTCTCCAAAATTTCCTTGACCGATTTGCGGCACAGATTGGCGATTTCGCGCTCCAAATTCCGCACGCCCGCCTCACGGGTATAGGTGCGAATCAGCTTGCGCATGGCATCGTCGGTGATGACCAGCTCATCATCCTTCAGACCGGCGGCCTCCATCTGTTTGGGAATCAGGTGCCGACGGGAAATTTCCAGCTTTTCATCCTCGGTATAGCCAGGAATGCGGATAATCTCCATTCTGTCCAACAGTGGTTGCGGCATGTTCAGGGTGTTGGCGGTCGCGATAAACATCACATCCGACAGATCGTAATCCACCTCTAAATAGTGATCGTTAAAGGTGTTGTTTTGTTCGGGATCCAAAACCTCCAACAGCGCGCTGGAGGGATCGCCGCGCCAATCCTGACCCAGCTTATCGATTTCATCCAACAAGAACAGCGGGTTGTTGGTTTTGGCTTTTTTCATCGACTGCACAATTTTGCCCGGCATGGATCCGATGTAGGTGCGGCGGTGCCCCCGAATCTCCGCCTCATCCCGCACACCGCCCAGCGATAAGCGCACAAAGGTACGCCCCGTAGCCTGAGCGATGGATTTGCCGAGCGAGGTTTTCCCAACCCCGGGCGGCCCCACCAAACACAGGATCGATCCCTTCATTTTGCCAACCCGTTGCTGAACTGCCAGGAACTCCAGAATGCGATCCTTAACCTTTTCCAGGCCGTAATGATCGGTATCCATCACCACCTTAGCCTGACGAATGTCATGTTTCAGCTTGCTGCGCTTGCCCCAGGGCAGCGATAGAATCCAATCCAAATAGTTGCGCACCACCGTTGCCTCAGCCGACATCGGACTCATGTTTTTCAGCTTTTTTAGCTCAGCGCGACATTTGGTCTTCGCCTCCTTACTCAGCTTTAGCGTCTCAATTTTCTTTTCCAACTCGGCGGTTTCATCACGCCCATCCTCACCATCGCCCAATTCTTTCTGAATCGCCTTAAGCTGTTCATTCAGATAGTACTCGCGCTGGGTTTTTTCCATCTGGCGTTTGACGCGGCTGCGGATGCGTTTTTCGACCTGCAGCACCCCAATCTCCCCCTCCATCAGGGCAAAGACTTTTTCCAGGCGATCTTGAACCGTGGCAATTTCCAACAGATCCTGCTTGTCAGGAATTTTGAGGGTCAGGTAGGAGGCGACGGTGTCCGACAGCTGCGCGGCATCCTCAATCTGATTAACGCTGGTCAGCACCTCTGGCGGCACCTTTTTGTTCAGCTTGATATATTGTTCAAACTGGGCAACCACCGCCCGACACAGCGGTTGCAGATCGCCATGTTCATCAGCGTTTTCATGAAAGGCCGCCACCCGTGCCTTGTAGTACGGATCCTCCTCAAAAATTTCCAGAACACGCACCCGCGGGCCACCCTCAACCAACACTTTAACCGTGCCATCGGGCAGCTTCAGCAGTTGCAGCACCGTGCCAAGTGTGCCAACGCGATAAATGTTGTTGACCTGCGGCTCATCATCCTTGGCGTCCTTTTGGGTTACCAGCAGGATTTTTTGGTTGTCACGCACCACCTCATCCAGGGCGCGTATCGATTTTTCGCGGCCAACGAAAAGTGGCACAATCATGTGCGGGAACACCACGATATCGCGGAGCGGCAAAACCGGATACAGCGAGGTAAAATCTACGGCTTCTAGCATTTCAGTCATGGTTTTCTCCTGCAATTACCAACTTCAGGGAAAACACCCCCCCTGCCAGTCTATACCAATCCAGATAGGTAGCGAACAGCGAACTTTCAACCCTTGCAGCGCCCTTCTTCAGAAGCGGGACACCAAAAACCCTTAGGAGGCTGATGGCTGCGCCGGCTCACTCGCCGCGCGTTTGGCCAGGACATGCAGGGGTTTTGCCCCCTCACTGACCACCTCACGGCTGATATGAACTTTTTCCAAATTCTTTTCGGATGGCAAATCGAACATCGAATCCAACAGTAGACCTTCCAGGATGGAGCGCAAACCCCGCGCGCCCGTCCGGCGGGCAATAGCCTTTTCCGCCACCGCCAACAAGGCATCGTCGGAGAATTCCAGATTGACCGATTCCATGTCGAACAGCTTTTGGTACTGCTTCACCAGGGCGTTTTTCGGCTTGGTCAGGACATCCACCAATGCTCGCTCATCCAAATCTTGCAGGGTGGCAATCACGGGCAGACGACCCACAAATTCTGGAATCAAACCGTATTTCAACAGATCTTCAGGCTCCACCTGCCGCAGCACTTCACCGACGCGACGATCCTCAGGCGATTGCACGGTGGCGCCAAACCCAATCGAGCTGCCCTTGCTGCGTTGGGAGATGATTTTCTCCAGCCCCGCAAACGCCCCGCCACAAATGAACAGAATGTTGGTGGTATCAACCTGCAAAAACTCCTGCTGAGGATGCTTGCGCCCCCCCTGCGGCGGGACAGAGGCAACGGTTCCCTCCATGATTTTCAGCAAGGCCTGCTGCACCCCTTCGCCCGACACATCGCGGGTGATGGAGGGGTTGTCAGATTTGCGCGAAATTTTGTCGATTTCATCAATATAGACGATACCGCGCTGGGCACGCTCAACATTATAATCGGAGGCCTGCAACAGTTTCAGAATGATGTTCTCAACATCCTCCCCCACATAACCGGCCTCGGTCAGGGTGGTGGCATCCGACATCGTAAAGGGCACATCCAAAATACGCGCCAGGGTTTGCGCCAACAGGGTTTTACCGCTACCGGTTGGCCCAATCAGCAGGATATTCGACTTCGCCAGCTCCACATCGCTGCCCTTAGCGTTTTGCGCAATCCGTTTGTAGTGGTTGTGCACCGCGACCGACAGGACTTTTTTGGCATGATCCTGGCCAATGACATAGTCATCCAAGGTGCCCTTAATTTCCAGCGGGCTAGGAATCCCCTCCCGCGTTTTGCCCGTCGTGGTGCGATTTTCCTCACGAATAATATCGTTACACAAATCGACGCATTCATCACAAATAAACACGGTTGGCCCAGCAATCAGCTTTTTGACCTCATGCTGGCTTTTGCCGCAAAAAGAGCAAAACAGCGTATTTTTGTTATCAGTGCTACCAGCTTTGGCCATGGTGGCCTCCTTTATTCATGTGAATCGTCTGAGCAAACTTGCCGACAGTTGGTTGGCAAAAACCCTTATTCATAACCAATTCTAGCCCCCCTTCTTATTAAGAAAAGGTTAAAGAAAACCACCCAGGGATGCGCCGCAACAAGATATTTTGCAGCCCTTCCCCTGGCCTAGGCCTTTTTGTCTTTGGTTGCCGCCTTTGGTGCAGGGGTCTGCGCGTCAGGGCGTTTGGCAATAACCTCATCAATCAGGCCAAATTTCAGGGCTTCAGCGGGAGACATGAATTTGTCACGCTCCAACGCCTGCGACACCACGTCGAATTTTTGCCCCGTATGATCAACATAGATCTGGGTCAATCTTTCGCGCAGCAGCAGGATTTCGCGCGCCTGAATTTCAATATCGGTTGCCTGCCCCTGCGCCCCGCCCGAAGGCTGGTGAATCATAATCCGCGCATTGGGAAGGGCGAAGCGTTTGCCCTTTTCACCCGCGGTCAGCAGCAGGGATCCCATGCTGCAAGCCTGCCCCATGCACACCGTCGCCACAGGGCATTTGATGTATTGCATGGTGTCATAGATGGCCAGACCAGAGGTTACCACCCCACCTGGCGAATTGATGTAGAAAAAGATTTCCTTGTTAGGATTTTCAGATTCCAAAAACAACAGCTGGGCACACACCACGGATGACACCGCGTCATTTACTGGCCCCACCAAAAAGATGATGCGTTCCTTTAACAGGCGGGAATAGATATCAAAAGACCGCTCCCCCCGCGCTGTTTGCTCAATAACTATGGGAATAAGAGAGCTCATATGAGTATCAATCAGGTTCATGGTATTCCTTAGCCTTTAACCGGGAATGAAACGAAAAAGAGAAATTGACGAACGTCAGTGGTTGTGGGTTGGATCGTTGCATGTATGCGCGTCATGGTCAACCGCAGAATCATCGGCAATCGCCGTCGTGGTCGGCGCGGTGGCCAACAGCACATCCCCAAGGGTGGCATTTTCCTGATCGGCGAACAGCTCATCACGGCTAACCTGTTTTTCCGTAATCTTGGCCTGGGTGATGATGTAATCCACCGCCTTATCCTCCAACAGCGGAGCCGTCAGACGTTGCAATTGCTCAGGATGCCTTTGATAAAATGCAATAACCTTTTCGGCTTGGCCAGGATAGCGGGCAGCCTCAGAGGTCAAAATCTGCCGCATATCTTCCTGAGTCAAATGAATACCCTGCTGACGGGTAAGCTCTGACAGCAACATGCCCAGTTTGACCCGCCGTTCCGCCAGCTGTTGAATTTCCTGCTCATCAGGCTTTTCTTCGCCAGCGTTGGCGTATTCGGCGTCAAATTGCTGTTTCAGCACGGTCAACTCCTGTTCCACCAACATGGTGGGCAGGGCGAAGTCGCAGACCTTATCCAACTGATCGAACAAATCTTTTTTCAAACGGGTACGGCCAGCCTGGGCGAATTGGAAGGTCAATTGTTGACGCAACAATCCCTTCAGCTCCTCCAGGCTGTCAAAACCTGCCTGCGCCGCCAATTCATCGTCAATTTCGGCGTTGGCAAATTCCATGATGGCTTTCAGGGTGATTTCAAACTCCACCTCTACCCCGGCCAGCGATGCGGTGGGGTAGTTGTCGGGAAAGGTGATGGGAAAGGAAAAGGTTTCGCCGACGCTGTGACCAATCAACTGATCCTCAAAGCCTGGGATCAGGCGGTTGGAGCCAATTTCCAACTGAAAATCATCGGCCGTGCCGCCATCAAAGGGCACGCCATCCTTTTTGCCAACAAACTTCATGCTGACGGTGTCGCCCTGCTCGGTCACTTTTTTGTCCGAAGGCTTGGTGGAACGAAAACGCTCAGCCAGCTGGGTTAGGGCAATTTGCACGCTGTCATCATCGGCGGCCGCCACCCATTTCTCCACGCTGATTTTTGCCCATTCTGGCATGGTGATGGTTGGCCAAACCTCAACGGTCAGGCCATATTCCAACGCCTCACCCTGATTAAAGGTGATTTCGGCAACCTTGGGGCGACCCACCGCGCGCAGGCTGCGCTCATTCAACACGCTTTGGCTTTGGGTATCCAACAGACGTTGCAACGCCTCCTGCCGCGCTTCCTCACCATAATGCTGCTGCAAAACCTTCAGCGG
>CAISOG010000179.1 GCA_903887035.1 uncultured Holosporaceae bacterium
CGCCGCGTAAAGCCTTATGTGCATTTTTAAAAATGCTCTGGGCAATTTCTCAGCTTTTTTTGGGTGGGTGGCAAACTGAGTGCGTCCCCATCTTCTAAACCCACTTCTAAAATGACGTGCAACACAATTGACCAACGCCACCGTTCGGCGCAAAGTTTTGTCATGACCATTCGCTCCCTGTTCGCTGTTGTACAACGATGGAACCGCAATAATAAGCTGGTACGTCGCCTGCTGCCCCTGCTGATTATTGCCCTTTTGCTGATTGGGTTATGGCTGGGTCTGCGCCACCACAATCGCCCCGTGGAGGGCGGCGCGGTCATTGCCACCGCCCCCAACATCACCCTACCCGTGCTGGCCAATCGTGACGGCATTCCTCAAAAACCTGTCGAGAATACAGCGGTCAAGATAAGCGGTGATTTTTCGTTGGAATCGGTACGAGGACAGGTGGCCATCGTCAATTTTTTTGCCAGCTGGTGCGCCACTTGTGAATTGGAACATCCCAACCTGCTGACCATTCATAAGGAATTGCCCGATGTGGTAATCATCGGTGTGGCCTATCGCGATACGGGCGACCGCATTGCCAGCTATTTGGCGCGCCTGGGCAACCCCTATTCAACCGTGGTGTTGGATAGCCATGGCCAGGGGGGCATCGCCCTGGGCGCGGTTAATGTGCCCGAAACCTTTGTGATTAGCCGCAATGGGGTCATTGAGTATCGTCTGAAGGGTCCCATCACCCTTGGCCATTTGCAGGGAAAAATTATGCCCCTGCTTATCGCCCTGCAAAAGGATAAGGCGTCATAAGACTTATCTGACTTGGGCGTTTTGCTAGATTTCAGCCAGCCAACAATTTTGGCCTCCATCGTCGATACCCCCAACCCGCCAACATCACCAATGCGTGTTCGACGTGCGGCACATACATGCCATGGAAGGGCGGTTTGGCGGTCGCAATCTCCGATGGGCAATTGATGACTGTCGTCCCCGTTGCCGACCATTCGCGGGTTGTGCGTTCATGGTGCCAGGGCGGAATAATCTCATCACGCGGATCAAAAAAATTGACGATGGTCAGCCCGACTTGGCCGACACGGGCGGGCGGCAGGGGTTTGGTGGCATAGCTTTTCAGCCGAGATGGCGGCAGCGCGGTGGTTCCCGCAAAGCTGAAGAATAAAACTTCCTTTGTCCAGCCGTGCTTTTTGTCCCAAAACAATCGCTTGACCGACTCCATAGCCACCAACGCCCCCTGTGAGTAGCAGAAAATTACCACTCTATCGACCTGATCCAGGGTGGGAACCTTGGCCTGCATCTGCGTTGCCGCCTGCCGCCCCAGGCCTTGAAATTTTTTGATGGTGGAGGGGCGCATCAGATCAACCCGATACAGCTTTCCATCCTCGGTGTAGTCGCGGATACGGTGCGGCCTGATCCAACTGTACAGGGTGGGGGCATCCGCCTGCTCCTCCACCACCTGCCCCTGAATTTCAATAATCTGTCTGGGGTCGATTAGATGCTGAGAAACGCTGCTCTCAATCGCTTTTCGCAACTGCTGCGCGGCGAATTGCAGCTTGCACTGAAAGCCGCTGAAGCTAAAAAACACCGACTGACGATTCATCCAAAAACCCCCTGCTCCTTTGCATCGATTGCGCAAAAAAGAGCATTTTATCGAGCTATTTTATTTTAATATTGTAAATTACGTATTAATACTCTAAAAAACCCAACCAAGAAAACACCGCCGTAGGGTTGGGGGGATGGAGTCGCCATAAAACCCCAAAAATCGTAAAAACATTTTTATTTACAAAACTATATAGGCCGTCATCCCCGCGTAGGCGGGGATCCAAATGACTGGGTGGGGCAGGCACAATTGATGGATTTCCGCCTGCGCGGAAATGACGGCGCTTTGGGTTCTATCTTTCCTCTTCTCAATCCCCCTTGGCATTGGGGGGGCGGCACCTTAAGAATATAGACAGGCTTGCCCTGCGGTTCTTTTGCAACAGCCGTTTTTCTGATTATCTCCCCCAGCCCAAAGCCTTTCCCTGATGCGCCCCCCTCCTTCCGCTACCCCCGCTGCAGCTGCCAGCCGCCCTAGCAGCGCCGAATCCCGCTATCACCGCCAGGCCTTGGCCGCCGTTGTCCCGCTGTTGTGGGGGCGGGGCATTGACGATACGGGTTTAAGAATTCGCCAGCGGGTCTGGGGCGCCTTAGCCTTTCTAACGCTGGCCAAATTGGCGGGGGTTGCGGTGCCGCTGCTGTTTCGGGCAGGGGTTGACCGCCTGGGCAACATCGCCACCCTGGCCGCCTCACACCCGCCTGAGGTGGTGGGAGCCGCCGCCGTCATCGGCCTGATCGTGCTGTACGGGGTAATGCGGGTGCTGACCAGCGGCTTTAGTGAACTGCGCGACAGTTTGTTCGTGCGGGTGACCCAGCGGGCGGCGCGCCATGCCATGGGCAAAACCTTTAGCCACCTGCACCAACTGTCCTTAAGCTTTCACCTGAACCGCCAGATGGGCAGCCTGAGCCGCGCGTTGGAGCGCGGGCGGGAGGGGATGGAATTCCTGGTCACCTTTATGCTGATGAACATCCTGCCCACCGTGTTGGAGCTGGCCATGGTCACCGGCATTTTGTGGGCAACCGCCGGGCTGACCTTTGCGCTGATTACCCTGGTCACCATTGTTGGCTATATCGTCTTTACCATTGCGATAACCGAATGGCGCACCCGTTTTCGCCGCGACATGAACCGATTGGCGGGGGAGGCTAGTAGCAAGGCGGTGGACAGCCTGCTGAACTATGAAACCGTCAAGTATTTCAGCAACGAAGCGCATGAGGTTGCGCGCTTTGATCGCGTCGCCGAACAGTATGAGGAGGCCGCCACCCGCAGCCAGCTTAGCCTTTCCCTACTGAACTTTGGCCAGGCCGTTATCATCGCGGTTGGCATGACGCTGATCATGTGGTTGGCGGCGCGCGGCATTTTTCGCCAGCAAATGACGGTGGGAGATTTCGTGCTGGTCAACGCCTATTTGTTGCAACTCTACCTGCCCCTCAACTTCCTGGGCTTTGCCTATCGCCAGATTAAGCAGTCGCTGATTGATATTGAGCAGATGTTCAGCCTGCAGAATGAGGCGCAGGATGTGGCCGATAAGGACAACGCCACCCCCCTGCAGCTGCAAGATGGGGGGGTCGCCTTTGAGCATGTCACCTTCCATTACGATGCCCGCCGACCCGTGCTGCAGGATGTTAGCTTTACCATCCCAGGCGGCAAAACTCTGGCCATCGTGGGGGCAAGTGGCAGCGGCAAAAGCACCATTGCCCGCCTGCTGTTCCGTTTCTATGACATCACTGGCGGCCATATCCGCATTGATGGCCAGGATATTCGCGAAATCGATCAACACAGCCTGCGCCAGCAGATTGGGGTGGTGCCGCAGGATACGGTGCTGTTTAACGACACCCTGTATTACAACCTGGCCTATGGCCGTCCCGACACCCCGCGTGAGGCGGTGATGGAGGCCGCCCGCTTTGCCCAGCTGGATCGCTTTATCGCCAGCCTGCCCGAAGGCTATGACACGATGGTGGGCGAACGCGGCCTGAAACTGTCGGGGGGGGAGAAGCAGCGGGTTGGGATTGCCCGAATGCTGCTGAAAAACCCGCGCATTTTGATTTTGGATGAGGCCACCTCCTCCCTCGACACCCTGACGGAGAAGGAGATTCAGGCGCGCCTGCATGAGCTGGCCGCCAACCGAACCACCCTGATCATCGCGCACCGCCTGTCCACCATCATCGACGCCGATCAGATTCTGGTGCTGAACCAGGGGCAGGTGGTAGAGCAGGGTCGCCATGCGGAGCTGTTGGCCGCTGATGGTGCCTATGCCAACATGTGGCGGCAACAGGTGGAATCGAACACCCCTGACCCGTCCTCACCCAAACCAAAGCTGACTTAGCATGACCACCAAAGGATCCCCCCCCTATCGCCTGATTACCACCCCCGCCGCCCTGAGCGAGCTGGTCACCAGCCTAGCCGATTGCACCGAATTGGCGCTGGATACCGAATTTATGCGGGAAAAAACCTATTACCCGCAACTGTGCTTAATCCAATTGGCTAGCAGCACGGGATGCTGGTTAATCGATCCGCTGGCTAAGGGAATGGATCTGGAGCCCTTACGAACGCTGCTGACGCGCCGCGACCTGACCTTTATCCTGCACAGCGCAACGGCGGATATGGAGGTGCTGTGGTACCAGTTTGGCCAGCTGCCGCAGGCGGTTTTTGATACCCAGGCGGCCGCCCGCCTATTGGGCTATGGCGACCAGGTGGCCTATGCCGAATTGGCGCAGCGGGTATTGGATTTGCATCTGAATAAGGCGGCACGGGGAACCGATTGGGGGGATCGGCCGTTGAAAGACAACCAGCTGGTTTACGCCGCCGCCGATGTGCAACATCTGCCGCTGTTGGCCGCCAAGTTAAAGGCTGAGCTGGCAAAACGGGGACGGCTGGATTGGTTGGGGGAAACGTCGGGCGAGCTGCTGAACCCCGCCAGCTACCAAAGCGATTTGAGCAATCAGTGGAACAAATTGGTTAACCACCGATGGAAAATGCCGCGCCAACAATTGCTGTACGGCCTGTTGCTGTGGCGTGACAAAATGGCGGAGCGTGTCAACCGCCCGCGCCGTTGGGTTATCAGCGATGACGTGCTGCAAGATTTGGCCGAAGCCGCCCCCACCAACCAGGCGGAACTGGCCGCCCGCCGCAGCCTGCCCCCCAGTTGGCGCGATGGTGATAAGGCCGCATCCTTGCTGACCGCGATTACCGACATTATGGCCGCCCCCCCTGCCCTGCCGCCCATGCATCGTGGTGCAGTTCTGACGGGCGCGCAGGCCGCCTTTTTGGAAATGGCGAAACTGCTGCTGAAATTGCGGGCTGAGGAGGAAAAGATTGGTGCAGGGCTGTTGGCTTCGACCCAGGATTTGCAGGCATTTGCGGAATCTGTTGGCCAAAACGGCTCACAAGGCGGTCATGACGACCAAATCCCCTTTTTGACGGGCTGGCGCTATGATCTGTTTGGCCGCTTTGCCCAACAGCTGGCCAACGGCAATCTCAGCCTGGCCTATCAAGATGGCCGCATCATCTATCGCATGGCGGCGTGAGGCAGACTCCCCCCGCTATTTCTTATCCAGGGCTAGGAACACATCGACCTGCTGCCCCACAAAAACGGGCAGGTTGCCCTTATCAAACTCATAGATAACTTGCAGCACGCGGGTGTCCACCCGTTCGTTAAAGGCTCCGGTTAAGGATTTTTTGGGCACCACCAACGGCTCAATCCGTACAAAACGCAAGTCGATTGGCCGTTCTGGCTGCCCCTTAAGAAACGCCTTGGCGCCATCGGTCAGCGACACGCGGCTGGCATTCTGCTCATCCACATCCGCCCGCACCTGCAGGATGCGGGTTTCGCCCAGCACGACCACGGGATCGCTGCGATCATTGGCGGCAAATTCCCCCGCCCGCAGGTTGAGTTGCAGGACGGTTCCCGCCTTAGGTGCCTTAACGACCAGGCGATCCAACAGCTGTTGCACCTGGTACACCCCCGCCTCAGCCGCCTTTAACTCCGCCTCAGCCACCGCCACGTCGTTGTGACGATTTTGCAGATCCTCTTGGCTGATGGCGCGTTGATCCTCAACCGACTGCAACCGCTGCAACTGGCCACGCAGCTTAGTTAATTGTGCCTGTTTCAGGGCAACATTGGCTTGATTGACCCGCAGCTGTGCGGCCAATTCCCGATCATCCAGCCGAAACAGCTGTTGCCCCGCCGCCACCTCCTGCCCCTGCTTCACCAGCATCTGGCTGACCAGCCCTGCTACAGGCGCGCCGATATTGACGTTTTCGCCGCGCGCTTCAACGATCCCCGCCGCCGCCAAGCTGGCGGGGTAAGGGTTGCTGACGGGAGTAACCGGCGGCGTTTGCGGCGCGGGTGGGCGATGCATCACCCATACCAGCACCAGCGCGGCAAAAAGTCCCGCCAGCGCCAGATATAGCGAAAATTTCTTAGTCAAAATCACGGTGTCACCCCCCCCAAATCCAAATCAACAACAATATCCCTGAGCCCAGCAGCGCCGCCCCCGCC
>CAISOG010000180.1 GCA_903887035.1 uncultured Holosporaceae bacterium
GGTTATTGAGCAGCTGGCAAAAGATTAGCCATAATAGAGTCAAGGCCGACGCCCCGCCCTAAATCGCTTTGACCGCCCAGCTAATCAGCAGCGCCAGGCCAAAGCCAGACAAAATCGCCCCAGAAATCAGGTTAATCCAGCGAAAGTGGGTCACCCTAAGGCGGCTACGCAACAGGGCGGCTAGCCCACCAATGCCCAACCACCAGGCGGCCGATCCAATAAAAACACCAGTCACCAACATGTAATGCGGCATCCGCCCACTGCCCTCTGGCACCACGCCAAAGCTAGCAAAAACCGAAATAAAGGCGATTAGAGAAATGGGGTGGTACAGCAACAACAACAGGGTGCTGACATAGTATCCAACCAGTCGGTGCAGGCCGATGCCATTATTGACGCCATCCTCCAGCTTGCCTTCATAGGATGGCGGGTGCCGCAACGCCTTAATCCCCAGATACACCAGCAAAAAGCCCGCTCCAATCATCAGAAAATCGTGCCAATCCCGCAAGAAATCGGTAACAATGGTCAGGCTGAAGGTTGCAATCAGGCCAAAAATCGCATCGGCGGTGGCCGCGCCCAACCCTGAGGACAGGCCAGCCAACCATCCGTGGTTCAGGGTGCGCCGCAAACAAAGCACCCCAACCGGCCCTACAGGAACAGCCAGGGTCATGCCAACAAAAGCACCGCGAATCAAATAGTCGATATAGGGGTATAAATGCTCAATCATCGCCTTCTTGCAATTCAGATGGCATGGGTATAGCGTATTTAGGCTGACTCGGCCATAGGGCTATCAGCATTCTTTTCAAAAGTGTTGACCAACGCTATCACCTTCAACGCCCACCCCTTCCTCTTACACTTCCCAGCTGCATAAGATGATAATAGGAAATAAAATTGCCAAAGCGTGCATCCTGACCGCAATCGCGCTGGTTATGCTTGGCCGGCCTAGCCATGCCGCGCCCCAGGCTAAGCCACAGGTTTCGAATCAATCCGTGCCAGCTGGCCAGCAGCCCTCCTCGCTATCCCTGCAACCCCCGCCCCCAGAATCTGTTGAAGCCGTGCCCCCTGCCCCCGAATCCAAAGCTGCCGAAACCGCCTATGTCTTCTCTTTTGCTGGCCTGCTAGGCGGTGAGGTGAAACTGGATGACTATGCTGGTCGCCCGATGTTAATCGTCAACACCGCATCAAAATGCGGCTTTACCCCGCAATATGAGGGGCTGGAAAAGCTTTGGAACGCTTACAAAGACAGGGGTCTGGTGGTGATTGGCATCCCATCCAACGATTTTGGGGGGCAGGAACCGGGGGACGCCGCCGACATCAAAAAATTCTGCGACCTTACCTATGGGGTTAACTTTCCAATGACCGCTAAACAGGTGGTTAAGGGCAAAGATGCCCACCCATTTTACCAGTGGGCTAAGGCCAGCTATGGGGGATCGGCGGTGCCGAAATGGAATTTTCACAAAATCCTGATTGGGGTTGATGGCACGGTGGTCGATACCTGGTCATCCATGACGGGGCCAAGCTCTAACGACATCAAAAAAGCGGTGGAGCGTGAATTGGCCAAATCCACCCCCGCTGGCACAGTTGAGGAGGAGTAGGGCAGATGTTGGTTGCGGATAATTTGGTTAAAAAATTTGGGAATGTGGCCGCGGTTAACGGCATTTCCCTGAGTTTAAAACCTCAGGAGGTGTTGGGATTCCTGGGCCCCAACGGCTCTGGCAAAACGACCACCATGCGCATGTTGACTGGCTTTATGAATCCAACCAGCGGATCGGTCACGATGGATGGGATCGCATTGGCCGACAATCCGATCGCGGTTAAGTCTCAGTTGGGCTATTTGCCTGAGGGGGCACCCCTGTATTTGGATATGACCGTGCTGGACTTTCTGAAATTCTGCGGGGAAATTCGTGGGTTGCACGGCGCCTATCTGCGGGAACGTTTGGACATATCAATTGGCCTGTTGCAGATTGAGGAAGTGTTGGGCAAGCGGATTGAGGCGCTGTCTAAGGGCTTTAAGCGGCGGGTTGGCTTTGCCCAGGCTATTTTGCATGATCCCGCCATTCTGATTTTGGACGAACCGACCGATGGGTTGGATCCCAACCAAAAGTTTCATGTGCGCCAGATGATTAAACAGCTGTCCGCAACCAAAGCGATTTTAATCTCCACCCATTTGTTGGAGGAGGTGGGGGCGGTATGCAGCCGTGCGATGATTATCGCCCGCGGCAAATTGGTGGCCAGCGGCACCCCGTTGGAGCTGTGCAAGCTTTCGCCCCATTATCACGCGGTGTTGGCCACCGCCGCGCCATCGGTGCTAAAACTCTTGCGCTCTGCCTTTGTTGGCAACCCGCTGGTCACAGGGGTTGAGGAGGTGCGGGTGAACAACAAGTTGACCGCCATTCGCCTGCTGAATCATCAACCGGCGGAGTTGTTGGCCGCGGTCAATCAGGCGGCGCGCGCACAAAATTGGGTATTTGAAAGCCTGCTACTGGAGCAAGATGTGTTGGATGATGTGTTTCGTCGGGTAACAGGGGGGGATGGTCGTCATGCTTAACCGTCAAAAATTTCTCAGCGCGATAGGCAATTTTTTTGCCGATCCCGTGTTTGTGCTGATTCGGCGGGAATTGAACGCCTATTTTGCCAACGCCCTGGCCTATGTGTTTCTGATTATCTTTCTGGCGCTGGCCGGCACAATGACCTTTACCATCGGCAGTTTTTTTGAACGCCGCCTGGCGGATTTGCAGCCCTTTTTCCAGTTTCATCCCTGGCTATACCTGTTGCTGATGCCCGCCCTGACCATGCGGTTATGGGCTGAGGAGCGTAAATTGGGCACGCATGAGCTGCTGTTAACCTTGCCCATCAACCTGTCGACGGCGGTGGCAGGAAAATTTTTGGCAGCCTGGTTGTTTGCGGGCATTGCCCTGCTGCTATCCTTGCCACTGTGGTTCACCGTGAACTATCTGGGGCACCCCGACAATGGGGTAATCCTGGTCAGCTATCTAAGCAGTTGGCTGTTGGCGGGGGTAATGTTAGCCATGGGATCCGCCATGTCTGCCCTGACCAAAAATCAGGTGATTGCCTTTATCCTGGGGGTCTTTTTGTCCTTTTTGTTTATCGCCAGCGGATCCCCCATCGTGCTGGGCTTTTTGCAAAGCTGGGCACCGGCCTGGGCATTGCATGGATTGGCGAACTTAAGCTTGCTGGATCGCTATGACCAAATGACCCAGGGCGTTATCGGCTTAGACAGTCTGTTGTATTTCGCCCTGCTGATATACCTGTTCCTGCAGGCCACCATCGTAATCATCCACCTTAAGAAAACGGCCTAAGCGATGAAGTTGGCACCTTTTACCAAAGCCATTGGCAACCTATCCACCCCGCTGACCCTGCGGCAATGGCTAAGCCTGGTTATCATCTGCCTGGCGGTGTTTTTTGCCGCCCTGCCCTGGCTGCGGCTGGTGAAGTTTGATGCCACCGCCGATCGCCTCTTCACCCTTTCCTCTGGCACCAAACAGGTGCTTGGCCGCATTGGTGAGCCGCTGACCTTTAAGCTGTATTATTCGGAACAGCTGGGTCGGGTGGTTCCCGCCTATGCCAGCTATGCCACCCGCGTCACCGATTTGCTGCGGGAATTGCAACAGCAGGCGCACGGCAAAATTAAGCTGGAAATCGTCAATCCTATTCCCTTTTCTGAGGAGGAGGATCGGGCGATTGCCTATGGGCTTAAGGCGGTACCAATCAGCCAGCAGGAAAGTGTGTTTTTTGGCATGGTGGCCACCAATTCTCTTGATGCGATTGAGGGGGTGCCGTTTTTCCAACCCGACCGCGAAACCTTTTTGGAATATGATCTGGCCAGGCTGATTGAGCGGTTGACCCGCAAACAAAAACCCGTGGTGGGATTGTTCAGCGGCCTGCCCATTATGGGCGACACCGCTGGCCTGATGGCTGGCACCCCTACCCAGCCTTGGATTATCTATAACCAGCTGTCCCGCGACTATGACGTGCGCCTAATCGCCTCCGACGGGGCGGGCATTGATGAAAACCTGGATATGCTGATGATTGTGCAGCCGCGCAATATCACGGAGCAGGCCATATTCAAAATTGACCAATTCGCCCTGCGCAAGGGGCGGATTATGGCCATACTAGATCCCCTGCCCGAAACCGAACTGGGGGGGCTGAACATCGGTCGTCCGCCAAGCTATTTGGATGATGGGCTGCTGGCGCTGTTTCGTCATTGGGGGGTTAACGTATCAAAGGATCAGATCGTGTTGGATCCCGCCACCGCCCGCCAAATCACCCTAAAGCAGGGGGAAGGTGCGGTGCGCACCAATTATCTGCCATGGTTGGGCATTGGATCCGGCCTGATGAAGCGTGACGACCTGATGACCAGCGATCTATCCGCCCTGAATTTTGCCAGCGCGGGCTTTGTTGAGCCGGTGGAGGGTGCCAGCACCCAATTTACCCCGTTAGTAACCAGCAGCGATAAGGCCAGCCTGTTGCCGCGCACAGAACTACGCAATCTATCCAATCCCGATGATCTGTATAACAAACAGTCGGCAGCGGGCAAAAAATTGCCCCTGATAGCGCGCGTTACGGGCTCCATTACCTCACTCTACAGTGACCAGCCCAACAATCCCTTTGTAAAACAGGCGGGTCAAGGCTTTGTGGCCACTGGCAGCCAGGATTTGCGGATGGTGGTCATCGCCGACAGCGATTTTCTGGCCAATGATCAGTGGTTGGAGGTGCAGGAGTTTTATGGCCAAGTGGCGGGGCAACCTAAGGCCAATAATGGCGATTTGCTGTTTAACGTCCTGGACAATTTGGTGGGCAGTGATGCCCTAACCTCCCTGCGTTCCCGCGGCACCTCCCTGCGCCCCTTTGATCGCGTCAATAAATTGCAGGCTGAAGCAGAAAATCGTTTCCGTGAGCAGGAAAAACGCCTGCAGGAACAGCTAAAGGACACTGAGGATCAGTTGGCCAAGCTGCAAACTGGTCAGCAAAATGGTGCCGTTGGCAATGCCGCCAACACGATTTCCGCTGAACAAAACGCCGCCGTTCAGCGTTTTCGCGCCGAAGTGGTATCCACGCGCAAACAGTTGCGGCAGGTGCAGGCCGCGCTGCAAGCGGATTTGCAGAATCTTAAGGTTCAATTGTTGTTAATCTGTACCCTGTTGGTGCCTGCAATCCTGTTGGTCATCATGATCATCAAACTGCTGTTGATGAAAAATCGGCGGGCGGCCTGGACGGGCAGCAAACCCCGGGCAGCGGCACCCGCTGCCACCCCCTCACCTACCCCCGATAACAAAGAGGTGTCTTAAAGATGGCCATAGCCAATCGACTGAAAAAATCTGGTGCCTTTTGGTTGGGGATTCTGGCCATTGTGTTGGTGATAATCACGCTGGCCAGCGGTCTTAAGCATTTTGTGCTTTCCAAGACGGCTACGGATGGCGCGACGGGCTTGTTGCTGCCCAAACTCGGCAGCCAGTTGGATAACCTGGCCAGCGTTACCATTAGACGCGGATCGGCGGTGGTGCGGTTGCAGAAACAGGGGGACGATTGGGTGGTTGCGGATAAAGGCGGCTTTCCAGCGGAAACGGCCAACTTGCGCTCCCTACTGCTTAGTCTGGCCAATATGCGAAAGTTGGAGGAAAAAACCAGCGATTCCAACAATTATGTTCAGTTGCAGGTTGAGGATCAGCGCGCGGAGGATACTAAAGCTGACGGTAAAGCCGTGGCAGGATCCACCCAAATCACCCTAAACAATGACCAGGGGGATGTGGTGGCCGACCTGTTGGTTGGCAAAATTCAAACCCAGGGGGCGGCGGCTGGCCATGCCTACAGCTTTGTGCGGCTGGTCAACACCCCCCAGGTTTGGTTGGTGGATGGCGCCGCCAGCCTGCCCGCGGACAGCAGCTTTTGGCTGCGCGCCAGCGTTATCAACCTGCCCGTTGAAGCGGTTAAAACCTTGGAAATTCAACATCCCAACGGCAACAAACCGATTATTGGCCGCGATCAACCTGACCAAGAATTTCGCCTACTGAATCAGCCCGCCGAAACCGAGCTGTTATCGAAAAAAAGCTTGCCCGGCCTTGCCGCCAATCTAGCCTTTATGGAATTGGATGATGTTGCCGAACTGGCGGCGCGCCCGTTAGTCGGGGTTGATAAGCAAAGTTTGGGGCAAACCAGCTTTACCAGTTTTGCGGGTCTGGTGATAACTGCGCAATGGTCAACCATCTCCACCGAAGCGGGCTGGGTTAAATTTTCAGCCAGCACCACCGCCGATGCCGATCCCGCCAGCCGTGAAATCGCTGAGACCATTAACAACGAATTGGGTCGCTGGCTGGTCAAATTGCCAGGCTTTAAGTACGATTTGCTGACCAAGCGGCTGGAATCCCTGGTGGTGAAATCGGTGGCGCCGTAGTCTTTTCGTGCCGCCATTCCCCATCCCAACCAAGGCCATGACCATGATACCACCAACGGCGTTAGCAGCCTTTTTACGCATGACCTTTTTTGTCCTGCTGCTAGCAACTGTTCCTACCAGCTCTTGGGCAACGGATCATTCTAATACAACGGGCAATCATGCAAAACATGGCGATCATGACAGCCATGCGGCGCATCAAAACCATGCTAACCCTGCCGCATCGCCGCGTGAAGCCAGCCCCATCGAAGCGGCCGATAAAATCAGCTTAGAATTGGTTGATGCCCCTAAGCTGGAGCCTGGCAAGGCCGTCACCCTCCTCTTTCGCCTGCGCCGTCAGGCTGATACCAAAGCCTTGTCTTTTAAGGACTTAAAAGAGGTGCACACCAAAAAGCTGCATCTGTTTGTTAATGATTCCAGCCTGACCGACTTTTTCCATCTGCATCCCCAACCAACAGCCAAGGATGCCACCCTGTTCACCTTTCGCTTTACCCCCAACAAACCAGGCAATTACCAACTATGGGCGGATATAACCCCGCTGGCTAAGGGTGCGCAGCGGCCAGCGCAGCAACAATTTTTGCCAGCCAGCCTTGCTGGCGCTAATCCATCGGATCAACCGATTGATACGACGTTGATGGATACGGTGACGCGAGGTTCCCTGCAGGCTAAGCTGTCCTTCGATCCGCCGCTTCAGTCCGATAAGGCGTCGATTGGAACGGTCACGGTAACCAATCTGGCGGGTCAACCGATACACAAGTTGGAACCAGTTCTTGGCGCCTTTGCCCATGTGGTGGCCTATGCCAACAATGGCCAAAGCATTTTGCATAGTCATCCGATGGGAAAAGAACCGAAAGGCGCCGCCGATCGCGCCGGCCCTACCCTGCAATTTCATCTGGAACCAGGCCAAGCGGGTTTCGTCAAAATTTTCGTGCAAATCCGCCTAGATGGTCGCGATCTTATCTTCCCTTTTGGCGCTATGGTTCCGGATAAGGCTAAGGACTAATTTCCCTTAACGTTCGTAATTGACCACCATGCTGGTACGGGTTACCCCAGCGGCGGGCAGCTCCATATTTTGCACAAAGCCAGAACGCTGTGGTGGCTTAGCCGGATAATACTCACGTTGCTGAGTCCGCTGTGTTGGTTGCACCGCGCTAGACTGTTGGCGACTGAATCCCTGCCCCACCGCCATACCGCCGTTGCGCATGTTGGCCAACTCCCGCGCGACGGGCACCACCGCCTGACTGTAAATGGTGTTCATGGGTTGAGCCGCCTGTTGACCAAATTGCTGGATAATTTGATCCGAGGCGTATTGGATGCTGGCGGGATTGTTTTCGAATACGCTGATCATCTTTTGCTCAAAGGACGATTCCCCCAAATCCAATCCCTGCCCCGCATGTTGAACGGCGGTAAAACCTAGATACAACAATAACAATTGACCTGCATAACGGGTTAAAAACTGTGTCATGAATATATTATCCTATAAATTTCTTAACATTCCCCTACATGGCCGAAGACAGCTGTCCCGCCAATTGCTGAAGAGTTTGTGGGTCGGCTGTTAAAAGATTACCCATACCATTCGCTTGCATCTGTCCAACCAAATTCATCAATTCTTGCTGCTGTTTATCGCCATTCATCCCTGCAGAGGCATAGACTCCCTGGCCATTTTGTAAGCCTGCAATGTTGCGAATGGCGGGTGTTTTCGCCAGGCTTTCCACCCAACCAAAACCATAAAACAATACGATAATCAGAAAAATCTTACCGAATATCAGATTAACAAAAAGCTTCGCGTCCATCGCCGATTCCTCAATACCTTTGTGCTAGAAATTTTAAACTCATCCTGCGCTCTTCTTTGATTAATATACGCCGTAATATCTTATAAATTGATTAACCACAGATTGCTTATGGCTATAAAATAGCTTGCACAAGATTTTTAATTGGTAGCCAGCGCCTTTCATACCCTCATATATACCCAATCTTTTTGTTGATATACCATTGATAAGCATAGCAAATTTGGTTTTTTGGCTGGAGCAAATGAATTGAAACCTTCCCCGGCCAGCCTCAAAAGCCAGCCTTCACGACCAGTCTTTCTAAAAACGCTGGTAAGACCTATAGGGTGAGCAATATTTTGATCGTCTCCAGATTCCTTTCGCCACCACTGGACGAACAGGATGCGGCTGATTATACCAAAAGACAGACATCACATTGTGGATAGAACGGAGCCATCCTATGAC
>CAISOG010000181.1 GCA_903887035.1 uncultured Holosporaceae bacterium
GATGGGCGCCGATGCCGTGTTGCTGATCGTGGCTATCCTGACGGAATCGCTGTTGCGGGAATGTTTGGATGCCGCCAGCCAATTGGGGCTGACCGCCCTGGTGGAGGTGCATGACGCGGAGGAGTTGGCCATCGCACACGGGGTTGGGGCAAAGCTGATTGGCGTCAACAACCGCAATCTCAAAACCCTAAAAACTGATCTGAGTACCGCTTTAACCCTGATCCCCCGCATTCCTGATGAGGTGACAGTGGTGGCGGAAAGTGGCTTAAAACACCCGCAAGACCTGATAGCTTGTCAACAAATTGGCATCAACAATTTTCTGATTGGTGAGCATTTTATGCGTCAATCCGACCCCGGCGCGGCGTTATCAGAACTGTTAAGCGCGGTTACGCCCTGCCCCTGAGGATTGGGTTGGCTCCACGGCCGCTGCACCCCGCTTGGCCAGGCTGCCCGCACCAACCAGCCATCGGAACTATTTGGCCGCCACCAGATTGATTGCGTTCCCCTCTCTTGCAATTGCTGATGGTCAATCACCCGCTCCGCCGCGCAGCTGACCGCCGAATCGGTTTGCAACACCGCCAACTTCGCCCCCGCGCAGGCCGCCGCCAGCTCCCCGGCGGCTAAGTCATCATCCGCCGCCTGCCACACCCATACCATCACATCCTCCCCCCGCTGCAATCGGCAATAGCCGGTGCCGCAGCGCAATTCAGGATAATCATCGGCCAGCTCCGTCGGGCGCAGGGCGTCATCCGCCTCACGCCGTTGCGCCCCCAGCCAGAATTTGGCCAAGGATCGCTCCTTTTGCCGTGACGACAACACCACCTGCCCATCATGCAGCCGTACCAGCCACAGTTTGCCACTGGGTGACAGCATGACCGCGGGCGGCTGGGCGGTATAGGCCATCACCACCGCCAGTGTTAGGGGCACCAAGCCCCATAATCGCCAGCGACGCTGCCAAATCATCAACCACATCCCCCCGATGACCATCAGCACCAGCACCCAAGGGCTCCACGCCCCCACATGCACCATCGATCCTGGCAGGCCAGCGCACCAGGTGGCCAGTCGCAGCAGCAGTTCGATGCTGGCGCCCAGCAGCGGCATCACCACCCCCTCTAACCCTATCGCCATCGACGCCATCGATAACAGCGCCAATGGCATCACCACCAGCTCTGTCAGGGGTACTGCCAGCAAATTGGCCAAAATTCCCGCGATGGAGCTTTGTTGGAAATGGTAAAAGGAAATCGGGGTGGTGGTAAGGGTGGCCGCCATCGAGGTGGCAAACAAGGCTACCACCATGGCCGCGGGTTTAGCCCACCAGCCGCGCTGTTGCCAATAGCGATGCAGGCGGGTGCCATAGCCTTCATACAGGGCGATAATGCCCGCCGATGCGGCAAAGCTCATTTGAAAACCAGGGCTCAGCAGCATTTCGGGTTGCATCAACAGGATAAATCCCGCCACTAAGGCCAGGGTGCGCAGCGATACCGCCTGCCGCCCCAAAATGATTGCCAGCATCAAAATCGAAAACCCAAAAAATGCCCGCTCCGCCGGCACGTTGTTGACCCCACCCGCCAGCAGCCAGTAAAAAGCCGAGCTCAAAATCGCTGTCACCGCCGCCCAGGATTTGATGGCGTAGCGGGAACTCAACCCCGGCACCAAGGCCAACAGCCAACGCATTCCCACAAACACCCACCCCCCCACAATCGCCATATGCAGCCCCGAAATTGACAGCAGGTGGTACAGGCCGCTGGCACGAAAATCATCGTTGACCGATTGGGGGATGTTGGCGCGCTCCCCCGTCAGCAACGCCTTGGCCAGACCCGCCTGGGCGGGCGGCAGATTGGCATCATAGGCCTGGCTGAGATAGCGGCGGATGCGGGCGATGGCCAGCGTCAGGGTGGTTCCACTAATCGGCGGAGCGGCATTAGCCTGGGCTTCGGCCTCCACCACCAAGGGCGTGGTCATCGCAAAGCCCTGCCCCCCCACCCCTTGGAAAAAAGCCATGCGACGAAAATCCACAGAACCTTGATAGGCGGGCGGGCTTGGCGGGTACAGCACCCCAAAAAAACTGATGGAATCGCCGATGCGCGGAATCGGATCCAGCTTAAACAGCTTCACCTGTAACCGTCGTGGCGTCTGTTGCGCTGGCCAATCCCGGATGGTGACCTGATCCAGGGTTGCCCGCCAGCCACTGGTAGCAGGCTCCAACAGGGTGACGCGCCCGCTGATGCTGGTCGGATCCAGCTTATGGGGCAACATGGGGGTTGCCACCAGCTCCGTACGCAGGGTGCCCGCGCTGAACCCCAAAAGCGGGATAATCAGCAGCCATCCGATTAGCCGCCCGCCATACCACCGCCGCAGCCAAACACCGCCCAGCAACGCCAGCAGGCTTAGGATTCCCCATGGCAACCAGGAAGGCTCTGTTTTCTGAGAGAAATACAGGCTAATACCCACGCCCAGCAGGGTTGGCAGCCACAAAAGGTGGCGTTCCCGCTCTAAAGCCAGTTGTTGCCTAAACCAGGAAAACAGATTGTTTCGGGCGAAATCTGGCATCATTGCACTTACCCCCTTGGCAGCTTGGCAAGCTGGCCACATCCAAGGCTACAAAACCGGCACACCATATTCGTTTTTTGTGGTCTTCACCACCAGGGTAGAGGATAATTTGGCGACATTGGGGGCGTTGGCCAGCTGGCTGGTTACAAATCCCTGATAATGCTCCCAACTTTCGGCAACCACCTTTAGCAGATAATCGTCATCGCCGGCCAACATATAGGCCTCCCGCACCATCGGCCATTCGGCCAACAACGCCTCAAACGCATCCAAATCGTCATCCGAATTGGTTTGCAGGGAAATTTTGGCAAACACCACCACCTTAAAGCCAATTTTTTCGGGATTCAGCTCA
>CAISOG010000182.1 GCA_903887035.1 uncultured Holosporaceae bacterium
AACTTGGTAGCGCGTGATGCGGTCATGAGCTTTTGGCAAAACCGACACGTCCTGGTAACTGGCCATACCGGCTTTATTGGTGGCTGGCTTAGCTGGCAACTGCTGCAACTGGGCGCACGGGTCAGCGGTATCAGCCTGCCGCCGCCCAGCGATTCCCCCAGCCTGTTTGCCCTTACCGAGCTGGCCGACCACATGGCTGGCCATCATTTGACCGATTTGCGCGATAGCGATGCAACAGCGCGGGCGGTGGCCACGATCAGCGCTACGCATGGCGAACCCTCTATCGTGCTGCATCTGGCGGCGCAACCCCTGGTACGGGCGGCCTTTGCCGATCCTGTTGGCAATTTTGCCACCAACGTCATGGGCACAACCCACCTGCTGCAAAGCCTTCGCCCGCTATCCACCCTGCAAGCGGTGGTGGTGATGACCACCGACAAAGTCTATCTGAACCGTGAATGGGTGTGGGATTACCGAGAGGATGATGCCCTGGGCGGCTATGAACCCTATGGTTGCAGCAAGGCGGCGCAGGAAATGGTGGCCGCCGCCTATCGTTCCAGCTATTTTCTTAAAGCCCCCTCCCCCATTGGGCTGGCAACCGTGCGGGCGGGCAATGTGATTGGCGGCGGCGATTTTGCGAACGACCGCATCATCCCCGACCTGGTACGCGCGGTCTGTGCGGGGCAATCCCTGGCCGTTCGTTGCCCACAAGCGGTACGGCCGTGGCAACATGTGATTGCGGTGGTTGACGGCCTGTTGCACCTGAGCAAGGCTTTGGCGGAACGCCCACTGGAATTCAGTCAGGCTTGGAACTTTGGCCCCCCCGCCGCATCGGTTGTTCCCGTCGCACAATTGGTGGAGCAATCCTGCCAGGCATGGAACCAGGCTGCCTCTCAATCCAAAGACAACAAACAGGCGGGATGGCAGAATATATCCGACCCCAACGCCCCCTATGAGGCCACCCTGCTGGATCTTTCCAGCCGCAAGGCGCACCAAAGGCTGGGCTGGCAACCCCGCTGGGGCTTGGCGGAAACCATCGAGCAAACCATTGCCTGGTATCATAACTGGGCTGGTAGCGCTTCAGCGGCTAACTTGCGGGAACTTTGTTATCAGCAATTGGCACGCTACGCGGATGCCCCACAGACGCCGATTTCCTAACGATTTCTTAACCCTAACGCGCTAAATCGTTAAGAAGTGCTTTTCGTGCTGCCATCTTTTGTTTTTGCCCCACTCTTGCCGTGCGTATAACCAATGGCCTTGCCCCTGCAACCGACTCATACCCCTGCCCCAACCTCTTTAGCGCATTTGCAATCGCGCAACCAAATCAGTTGCCGCCATTGCAACCACCCGCTGCATCACAGCTTTGCCGACCTGGGGGTTAGCCCGCTGGCCAACAACTATATTGAGCCAGAGGATGTTGCGCGGATGCAGCGTTTTTACCCGCTGCACGTCTATGTATGCGATCAATGCTGGCTGACGCAGCTGCCCGTTCATGTATCGGCCGAAGAAATTTTCAGCGAATACGCCTATTTCTCGTCTTTTTCCAGCAGCTGGCTGCTGCATGTATCCGACTACGCCGACATGATGACCAAACGTTGGCAGCTGGGGTCGGCGCATCGGGTGGTGGAGCTGGCCAGCAATGATGGCTATCTGTTGCAGTATTTCCAAAAGCTGGGGTGCCAAGTGCTGGGGATAGAGCCCGCCGCCAATGTCGCCGAAATTGCTATTGCCGATAAGGGGATACCAACCACCGTTGCCTTTTTTGGCGTCGATTTGGCCAAGAAAATGGCCAAGGCGGGTGAGACGGCGGACGTGTTAATTGCCAACAATGTGTTGGCGCATGTGCCCGATATTAACGATTTTGTCGCCGGCATGAAAATTGTGCTGAAGCCCGAAGGCGTCATTACGGTCGAGGCGCCGCATCTGTTGCAACTGATTGCCCTTAACCAGTTCGACACCATCTATCACGAACATTTTTCCTATCTTTCGCTGTTATCGGTTGACCGAATCTTTCGCGCCCACGGCCTACGAATTTTTGATGTGGAGGAGTTGACCACCCATGGCGGCAGCTTGCGCTACTACGGCTGTCACCTGAGTCATTGCCAGCCCGAAAGCCCCGCGGTGGAGGCGATGCGCAAAAAGGAAAAGGCGGCAGGGTTGGATACGCTGGCCACCTATACCAGCTTTGCCGATAAGGTGCGTGAGCTGAAATATGATCTGTTAAGCAACCTGATAACCCTGAAACGTCAGGGTAAGCGCATCGTGGGCTATGGCGCACCCGCTAAGGGCAACACCCTGTTGAACTACTGCGGCATCCGCCGCGACATGTTGGATTACACCGTGGATCGCAATGTTCACAAAAAACAGGGACGATTTCTGCCTGGCACCTTGATTCCCATTCTGTCGCCCGATGTGATTGCTGAGGATAAGCCAGACTTTGTGCTGATTCTGCCCTGGAATATCGCGGGCGAAATCATGCAAGAAATGCATCATATTCGAAAATGGGGCGGGCAGTTCATTGTCCCCATCCCCCAGTTTCGGATTATTTAGCCTGAGGCTTTTTGGCTATGGAGATTCAGCCGACCGCCATCATGGGCGCCTATATCCTGCACAGCAAAGCGTTCGCCGATACGCGCGGCAGTTTTGACACCCTGTTTGACGCCAGCTTTTTTCGCCAGGCGGGCATGATGGATCAGCCAGCCCTGTGCAGCCTGTCCGACAACATCACTGCGGGAACCCTACGCGGCCTGCATTTCCAACTGGCACCAATGGCTGAGGCAAAGATGGTGCGCTGTCTGCGCGGCGGGGTTTTCGACGTGGGGGTGGATTTGCGCCCCGATTCCCCCAGCTTTCGCCAGACCGTGACGGTGGAACTGACCGCGGATGCACCGCAAGCCCTTTATCTGCCCGCGGGCTGTGCCCATGGTTTTCAAAGCCTGCTGCCCAACAGCCAGGTGCTGTATCTTATCTCCGCCCCCTATGATGCGCAGCTAAGCCGTGGCATCCGCCATGATGACCCTGAGCTGGCCATTCCCTGGCCATTAGCGGTTTCTGTGATTTCGGAGCGCGACCAACAATGGCCAAGCCTGGCCGACCATCTAGCCAGCCATTGCCCATCATGATCCAACTTGACCCGACCGCAAAAATTTCCACGCTGGCGGATTTAGAGGATTCGCAACGCGGAACCCGCCTGATTATCGGCGCGGGGGTAATCATTGATGCCTTTGTGAAAATTAAGCCGGCTGGCGGCGTGGGCGATGTCATCATTGGCGCGGGCAGCGTGATAAACTCTGGCTGCGTGCTGTACAGCGGCAATGGTATCATTATTGGTCAGCAGGTGGCGATTGCCGCCAACTGTACCCTGGCGCCCGTCAACCATGCCTATCAGGATCGCACCCGCCCGATTAAGCAGCAGGGGTTCTTGCCCAGTCGTGGCGGTATTGTGATTGAGGATGATGTGTGGATTGGCGCCAACTGCGTGCTGCTGGACGGTGCCATCCTGCGCCAGGGCTGCGTGATTGGCGCGGGCAGCATCGTTCGGGGGGAGGTTCCCGCCTATGCGATTGCCCATGGCCAGCCCGCCATGGTGAAGGGCTATCGCTCATGACCACGGCTGACGGCATGCCCACCAACGCTGCACTGGCGGCGGCGCGCTGGACGATTTTGGGCGGGCAGGGTTTTGTCGGACAAGCCTTGGTGGAACGGCTGCAGGCGGTGGGCGCAACCGTTACCGTCCCTACCCGACAGGACACCAGCTGGTTGCGGCAGGATCTTGGCCACGTCATCTACGCCATTGGCCGCACCGCCGATTTTCGTGGGCGGCCGCATGACACTCTTGAGGCGCATGTTGGCCTGCTAAGCCAGCTGTTAAGCCAGGGGCGCTTTGACAGCCTGCTGTATCTTTCCTCCACGCGCGTTTATCAGGGGGTGCCCCAGGGGAATGAGGGGGCAGATCTGATCGTCAACCCCAACACCCCTGATGATTTTTACAACCTATCCAAACTGTTGGGCGAAAGCCTGTGCCTGAACGATACGCGGCCAGATGCGCGGCAAATGGTGCGGGTTGCCCGTCTGTCCAATGTTTATGGCCGTAACCTGCCCGCCAGCTTTTTGCGCAGCTTGATAGAGGCCGCCCGCGCCGATTGCCCCCTAACGCTGCAGGATCATCCACAGACCAGTAAGGACTATATCGCGCTGGCCGATGTCGTGAATCTGCTTCCCGCCATCGCCCTGAATGGGGGGGATCGGCTGTACAATGTGGCCAGCGGCCAGGCCACCAGCCATGCCGATGTGATCGCCGCCATTCACCATTTTTGGCCTGAATGGTTATGCCATACCGATCCGTCTGCCCCATTGCGGCATTACCCAACAATTGACATTGCGCGCATAAAGACGGCATTTAATTTTCATGCTACCCCCTTTGAACAGGGTTTTTTGTCATTACTTGCTAGCCTTACGGAGGGATAGATGCAAATCACAATCGATACCGATACAGCCATGGTAACCGTTGTTGAAAACGGCCAGACGGTACAGCACCCTTTGGACAGTGCCGCCGGCTTTGCGGCCGCCTCCAAGGGCTGGGTGCGGGCAGGTTGGGACGCCAAATATGTTTACAGCTTTACCTGGATGGGGCGCCCGATAATCCAAATGCCAGAGGATATGATACGCCTGGCGGAGGTTATTTACACCCTAAAGCCCGACGTGATTGTTGAAACGGGCATTGCCCACGGCGGCAGCCTGATTTTTTACGCCAGCCTGTTTAAGGCCATGGGCAAAGGGCGCGTTATCGGTATCGACATTGATATCCGCCCCCACAACCGCCAGGCCATCGAATCGCATGAGCTGGCCAACTATCTAACGATGATTGAGGGCAGCTCGATTGATCCCACCGTGGTGGATCAGGTTAAGGCAGAGATTAAGCCAGGCGAAACCGTGCTGGTGCTGTTGGATTCCAACCACCTGCGCGACCATGTGGCCAAGGAATTAGAGCTTTACAGCCCTCTGGTCAGTGCGGGTTCCTATATCGTTGCCTGTGATGGCATTATGCAGGAGGTGGTGGGGGCACCGCGCACCAGCCCCGATTGGGAATGGAACAACCCGCAATCGGCGGTTAACAGCTTTTTGGCCAGCAATAAGGACTTTACGCTGTCCTATCCCGCCTTTGAGTTCAATGAGGGGGCGGTGGATCAGCCCGTTACCTATTGGCCAAATGCCTGGCTAAAGCGGGTTTAGCAGGAAAAAATAATAATCGCAGCGCAGATGATCATACCCCCTTTACCAATTCTGTTGAATTGGTTATAAGCGTTGTTCGAACATACTGCTGCTGTGCAGCGTGATTAGGATACAAAACCATGGCCGTACCCAAAAAGAAAACTTCTAAATCCCGTCGTGACCAACGGCGTTCGCACCATTATGTGACCACCGGTCAGGCGGAAAGCTGCAGCAATTGTGGGGAAACAAAGCAACGTCATCACGTTTGCTTTTCCTGCGGCTACTACCGTGATCGTCGCGTGATTGCCCATAAC
>CAISOG010000183.1 GCA_903887035.1 uncultured Holosporaceae bacterium
AACTGTTCTTTGCGAAGTAGGGGGGAAAATAGGGGGGAAGAGATGGAAATTCTGCAGAAAATACCGACCCGTGATGGTGCCGCCACCATCTACACTGTTTTCAATACCCATCCGGGCAACAGCAAAGCGATTTTGTATGTTCATGGCCTGGGCGGGGGAATAGCCGATGTTGCGGCCACGATCATGGCCAGCCAGCTGCCCCAGCGCGGCTATGATGTCATTCGGCTTGGCCTGTATTCCTGGCGGGAGGGGGCACGCTGTCTAACCAACTGCACCCTCGCCACCCATGCACGGGATGTTGATACCGTTGCCAGCTATGTTGCGCCGAACTATGACAAGCTCTATGCCTGCGGTCACAGTTACGGGGCGCCCAGTTTGATGTTGTCACGCCTAAACAACTTTGCCGCCATTTCCTTATGGGATCCGACCTATATTCCAAAGGAAACTGTTGCGGATGATCCAGCCCTCAGGGTGTTGGGCGATGCCTTTGTTATCATGGGTGATGGGGCGGAAATCGTGCTAAGCCATGATTTTGTTGAAGAAAGTCGGCTTTTTGATAGGGAACGATCCATCGCGCTATCCGCGGCCTGCACCACCCCGATGCAGGTTATTCATGCGGGGGAAGGATATTGGCTTAGGCAGCATGGCGCCCAATCTTATCACAGCAACGCGGCAGGGCTGACGGATTATCGTGTTATTCAGGGCAGCGTGCATTGTTTTGATGAGGAGGGGACGACCCAACTGCTAATAGACTACACCAAAACCTGGTTCGATGGTTTTTAAGGCGCGCTGCAGCTGGCCGTTACCCACTCCAAAAATTCGGGCAGGCCGCCGGTGATGGGCAGAAAGACTAGGCAGGGCAGTTTATAGGGGTGGTGTTTGCGCACCAAATCGGTAATCGCCTGCTGGCGCGCTGCCGTGGTTTTGATCAGCAGCACCACTTCGGTCGCGCTTTCCATTTTGCCGTCAAAACGGTAAATGCTGGTCATGGTGGGCAGGATGTTGGCACAGGCGATCACGCCCGCCTCTAGCAATCGATAGCTTAAATTCTGGGCATCGTGAACGCTGGTGGTGGTGATGTACCCCAAACAGGGCTGATTGGCATCGCCAGCGGCCATCGCCTATTGGCTGGCCACAATGGAACTGCTGTGGGCAACGGGTTGCTGCAACTGCTCCTCATAATGCACAAAGTTCAGGAATTCGATCACCTTAGTCCGGGTTTCCATTTCATGACGAAAATCCTGCTGATCGGTGGCGCGGCGCATAATCACCCGCAAATCCTCTAACCGGCGGGTTTGCACCTGGTGCAAATAGGCGCGGTTGATGCGGTTCATCGCCTTAAGAATAATCTCAGCCATTTCCAAATGTTGGAAATTGTCAAAGTCAAACAACAATTGACCCGGCACGCTAATCCAGAAACGACAGGCGTCATGCACCGCCGCGCCCAACAGTTTTTGACTTAGGGCAAAAGCTGTGGAATCCTTAGGGTGACGGGATTTAATGTTTTGCAAAAAGGATTCGGTCATCGCAAATTTTTCCTGAACCGCCAGCTCACCGCCCAACAGTTCTTGCGCTTCATACAGCTGCGTCATGTCGACGGACTGCAGGCCCCGAAAAAGCCTTTCAGCCTCTAACACACGTTCAAAAGGGTTAAGACCGTTGAAATATTCCGCGTAGTCGGACTCAGTCATGGTTTGCCTTAAAGTAGCCATTTTTTTCATCATTACAAATTTCCTTAATTTTGACAAGATCAATTAGGTTTTGTTATCGCCATCTATAAATATCATAATTGGTTTGTGTGTCAAC
>CAISOG010000184.1 GCA_903887035.1 uncultured Holosporaceae bacterium
AGCCCGCAAGCCTTTACCCCGCCGCCCAAAGTTCATTCACGCCTGATACGGCTGATTCCCCACGCATCACCGCCATCGCCCGACCTGTTTGCCTGCCTGGCGCGCCTAACGGCCATGGCGTTTCAACAGCGCCGCAAAAAGCTGAAAACCACTTTGGCCAGCTATCTTCCCGCTATGGAGGCGTTGGGAATAAATCCCGACCGCCGCCCTGAGGAGCTATCGTTGGCAGAATTTTTGGCGCTGGCACAAAAGATACGCCAAGAATAAACTGGCCAAAAGCCAGCAAGCCGCCATCTATAGCGACTACACGACTACTTGATCCAACAGATCCGCCACATGGGTGCGAACCATCAAGTCATTCGGGCGACATGCCTGCAACCCCAGGGCGTCATCGGTTGCAATTTTATAGGCCAACGCGGTGCTTTCCGCGATGGTGCGATTGACGATGATATAGTCATATTCGTTGTAAAAAGCGATTTCGCCATAGGCATTTTGAATGCGCCGCTGATTTTCCAGGGCATCGGTGCGCGGACGTGCCGCCAATCGATCCCACAATTCCTGCATGGTGACGGGCAACAGGAAAATCGCTGTTAAATAGTTGGTTAACTCTGGCCGTTTTTTTATCTGACGCATGCCCAGCGATTCGATGACCAACAGAACTTTTTGGCCAGACTCCAACTGCTGCAAAATATAATCGGCGGGGGTGCCATAGTGGTTGCCATGAATTTGGGTATGTTCCAACAGCTGGCCATCGGCCAGGCGGCGGTCAAATTCTTGTTTACTGATAAAGAAATAGTCCCGCCCATCAATTTCACCAGGCCGCTGCTTACGGGTGGTGACGGAGATAGAACGATGCAGGGTGGGATCCAGGCGCAACAGCTCGCCCGCTATCGTGGTTTTTCCACCGCCTGACGGGGCGGACAGAATAACCAACTTACCACCTTTGGGGGAACCATTATCTGGCACAGGCATCGGCCTCTAAAAAAGACTGGGGTGATGAAAAGGCAAACCTTGGTGGACACGGGCTAAGTGGCCTTAGGATACTATGGCTTATGCGACTTTTTAAGGTTTTAGGCAAGAAAAAGTTATCCTTAAGGGTTTAATGGGTTAATTCTGGGGGGTATCCCGACATCATTAGCCTTGCGGCTTTCATTAGCTCCTTTGCTTTTGCGCCAAGCCGCGACATTCGCCAAATGATCCTCATAGGTGTTGGCAAAGACATGCCCGCCCTTGCCATCGGCCACAAAAAACAATTCGTTGCCCAATTGCGCCTGCGCCACAGCCCACAGCGATGCACGGCCAGGGTTGCCAATCGGCGTGGGCGGCAAGCCGTTAATGTGATAGGTGTTAAAGGGATGCTCAATAGCCAAATCCGCGCGGGTCAGGGGTCTATCCATCGGCAATCCATCGCCAACCGCATAGGCCACGGTGGGATCGGCCTGCAACGGCATGTTGCGCGCCAGGCGGTTCAGATAAACCGCCGCCACCCGCGCCCGCTCCTCAGGCTGGGGGGTTTCCGCCTCAACAATGCTGGCCAAAATCACCAAATCTTTGGCGTTACGCATGGGCAATCCCTCGCGCCGTGATGCCCAAATGGCCTGCACCACTTGCGCCATATCTTTTTGCATGCGGGCAACCAACGCTGGCCGCTTTTCGCCGCGCCGAAAGGCATAACTTTCGGGCAACAGCGTACCCTCCGCGGGCGCAATCGCCACCTCCCCCGTCAATCCCTCCGCCTCCTCAAGCCGTTGCACCACCTGGCGGCTGGTAAAACCCTCAACCACCGTGAACAGCCGTTGATACACCCGCCCGTTGGCAATCGCATCAGCAATTTGACGGCCTGTCTGCCCCGTTTTAATCTGATATTCCCCCGCCTTAAAGCGTCGATGTTGGCCAAAAACCAGGCTGCTGGCCATAAAGGATGATTCGCTACGCACAACCCCGGCCTCGGTCAGCTGTTTGGCAATACCGCGCAGGCCGGTACCGGGCGCGATGACAATCAACTGCTCCTCACCCATATACGGCACCCGCATATAGCCCAGCTGTAGCCCAAACCAGCCAAAGCCAGCCATCCACAGCGCCATGCCCAGCAGCACCAGCACCCCAAAGCGCCGCTGTTTGGATTTCACCAATGCCGCAGCGGGCTGGTCATTGGCTTGCGGAGCGGGAGATTGCAACGTGCTATCGTTATCGGTCATCAATAGGGATTCCTTTGTTAGGGGAAATTGTGCCAGAGTGGGCAGGGCGTATCAATAGCTAATGGTCAACATTCGGACAGAAAGGATGGCGACGGGCTTATGCAATGGCAGGATAAGGCAATCGTGCTCAGCACGCGGGCGTTGGCGCAGACGGGGGTGCGGCTAACCGCGCTGACCGCTGGCCACGGGCGGGCGGCTGGCCTGTATCGTCCCGCTGCCCGAAAGAATGGTGGGCGGCATGTGCCCCAAGTCGGGGAGGTCGTGACGCTGCATTGGCGGGCGCGCCTGGCCGAGCATTTGGGCAATTGGCAATTAGAGCCCCTGCACAACCATTTGCCCTATACCCTATCCAGCCCCGCCAAGTTGCAGGCGGTGTCGGCCATGACTGGTCTGTGCGAAGCCCTGTTGCCCGAACATCACCCCTATCCACAATTGTATGATGCCTGTTGCCGATTGCTGATTGACCTGGCACAGCCCGATTGGCCAGATTGGATTAACAGCTATGTGGCTTTTGAAATGACGCTGCTGCAAGATCTGGGGTTCCAGCTGGATTTGGGTCATTGTGCGGTCACAGGCACCACCAGCAATTTGGCCTATGTTTCCCCCAAAACAGGACGAGCCGTCAGCCTGGCGGGGGCGGGCGATTATGCCAGCCGCCTGTTACCCCTGCCCGCCCAAACCGACGCCCTTGCTTGGCTTGAGCTAACCGGATTTTTCCTGCGTCGCTATGGCGCCGATGGCCGCCGCCTGCCCGCCGCCCGCGATGCCCTGTTGGCGATGTTGGGCGATGATGGCTTGCACGCCATGCTTGCCTAGTTGGTCAGATTAGACTAGACTAGATAATAAGAGGGAGGAAAGCTAAATGCAAACAACCAATATTTACGAAGCCAAAACTAAGCTTTCTCGTTTAATTGATCAAGTTTTGTCAGGCGAGGATGTGATAATAAGCAAAGCAGGCAAACCGTTGGTTAAGATGATTCCCTATAAAGAATCTAAAGCCTGTTTGCCATCGCGAGTGCTGGATTGCTGGCGCGGACAGGTAACCATCGCGGATGATTTTGATGAATTGCCAGCCGATGTCGCAGCCTATTTTCGCGGAGAAAAATGGTGAAGCTGTTGCTGGATACACATGTCTTGCTGTGGTGTCTAAGCAGCAGTGACCGTCTACCAGCTTCATTACGAGAAAAAATTGTTGATGCTCACAATGATGTGTGGGTCAGTGCGGCTACGGTATGGGAAATTGGCATTAAAAAAGCCTTGGGAAAATTACAAGTTCCTGACGATTTGTTAGAAGCCATAACCTTTAGCGGATTTAACCCTTTGCCAATTACTCTGGAACATGCAGAGCTAGCGGCTAAACTGCCAAAACATCATGACGACCCATTCGATAGAGTGTTAGTGGCACAAGCCATGTCCGAGGAATTGATTCTGGTAAGTCATGA
>CAISOG010000185.1 GCA_903887035.1 uncultured Holosporaceae bacterium
AGGGCGACAAACAGGGGATAGGTCATGATCAAAGCCAGGGCTGTTCCCAACGACAAATGATGATAGCAATAGAATGACAGACCCATTCCAACCGTGCCAACAATTCCGCGCCACAAATGCCCCAATGGCCTTTTGGTTTTTAGTATCGCTATCCCGCCCTGCGCCAACAGGATTGGCGATAACAACAACAGGCTGATGAGGTTGCGAACAAAAACCAATTGCAGGCTGCCATAGTGACCACCCAACCACTTTACCAACGCATCGGATAACCCCAAACAGCTGATGCCAAGCAAAGCCCACATCACGCCGCGCTGTTGGGGGGAGAGCGTCAAGGGGCGCACACGCATCATCTAAACCACCGTTGCAACAGGGGAATTGGTGACGGCTTTTGCCCGCCGTCCCAGCAGGGATACGCCGACCACGGCAATCATCGCCGCCCCAACCAATGAGGCAAAGGCGGGAAGCTTATCCCACCACAGCCAGTCAAAGCCAATCGCCCACAGCAGCAGGCTGTATTCCAACGGCGCCACCCGCCAGGCTGGTGCCAAGGCCAACGCGCGGGTTATCAACAGTTGGGCAAGCGCCCCCAATCCGCCCATGGCCAATAGCCCCAGCCAGTCGGATTGTTGTATCGGTTGCCACTGCCCAGGAATGCTTAACAGCAATATGGCTGGACCCAGGCTACCAATAAAATAATAGTAAAAAACGATGGTCACGGATGAATCACTGCGGGTCAGGCTGCGGGTGGTCATGCGTGATAAAGCCCAAAAAAATGCACACAGCAGACCAAGGCCAATGACCCACCAATCACCCTCCATACTGGGTTGGCTGATTAGCACTACACCCGCAAAGCCCATTAGCAAATAAAGCCAAAATTGGCGCGGCATGGGTTCACTCAAATACCATTTGCTGCAGAGGGCGACAAACAGGGGATAGGTCATGATCAAAGCCAGGGCTGTTCCCAACGACAAATGATGGTAGCAGTAAAATGACAGACCCATTCCAACCGTGCCCACAATTCCGCGCCACAAATGCCCCAACGGCCTTTTGGTTTTTAGTATCGCTATCCCGCTCTGCGCCAACAGGATTGGGGTTAACAACAAAAGGCTAACGCTGTTACGGGCAAAAACAAATTGCATACTGCTGTAATGGTCGCTGTACCATTTGACCAAGGCATTCATCAGCCCCAAACAGCCAATACCCACCAAAGCCAGCATCACGCCGCGCTGTTGGGGGGAGAGGGGGATCCTAAGTATCGGGAGCATCGGGCGGTGCTTTTTTCAATTTGGTTGTCGTTTGACCATAGCGTGCGGCGGTGCAAAAAACCAGGAAAGTTTTTTGTTGCGCTGGTGCGGCATGGCTTTGTAGCCTTAGCGTATCAATTGGGGGTATCATTTGGCGGGGGCAATTGCCGCCATCTGGGTTCCCTTCCCATGTTCTTTTTGCGAGGCCGCCATGAGTGTTCCCCCCGACGTTATCATGCATGCCCACCATCTGCCCACCTATCAACCGCCCGCGGACTTTGTGGGGCGGGCTGCGGTGTCTGGCATGGCCGCCTATCAGGCGTTGTGTCAACAGGCGGCAGAGGATTATGAGGGATTTTGGGCGGGGCAGGCGCGCCGCCTGTTAAGCTGGCACAAACCCTTTTCCCAAGTGCTGGATGCCAGCCATGCGCCGTTTTATGAATGGTTTGCCGATGGCACCCTGAACGCCAGCTTTAACTGTTTGGATCGGCAGGTTGAACGCGGGCTGGGCGACAAAACCGCCCTGATTTTTGAAGCGGATGACGGCGTGGTGACCCGCATCACCTATGCCCAACTGCTGGCCAAGACGTGTCAGATCGCCAACGCCATGAAATCGTTGGGTATTACCAAGGGCGATCGCGTGGTCATCTATATCGCCATGTCGATTGATGGCATCGCCGCGATGCAGGCCTGTGCGCGCATTGGCGCGGTTCATTCGGTGGTGTTTGGCGGCTTTTCGGCGCAATCGCTGCGGGATCGTATTCACGATACTGGCGCCAAGTTGGTCATCACCGCCGATCACCAGCTGCGCGGCGGTAAGCAGTTGCCGCTGAAGGACATTGTTGATGAGGCCTTGGCACTGGGCGGGTGCGAGGCGGTGACGCAAGTGTTGGTGGTGCGGCGTTCGGGCGTGCCCGTGCCGATGACCGACGGCCGTGACCGCTGGCTGGCGGAGCTGGCCGATAGCCAGCCGACGGTGTGTGTGCCTGAGTGGGTGGGGGCGGAACATCCCCTATTTCTGCTCTACACCTCTGGCTCTACCGTCAAGCCAAAGGGGGTGCA
>CAISOG010000186.1 GCA_903887035.1 uncultured Holosporaceae bacterium
GCCATTTTGATCCTTAAACATCGCCTGTACCAGGCCGGTGGTCGGTTCATTCACCGCAATAATTTCCAAATGGTTCAGGCAGAATTTGGGGGATGGATTCCCCTCACCAAAGGGTGCCAACTGTTGCAACTGCGCCATGAATTGCGGGTCTTGCCAGGCTAAGCTGCCAATATAATCGTCAAAATAGCGGGTGGTTCGCGCCAGGGTGCCTGGTTCAATCGCGGCCAGCCGTTGCTGAAAAAATTGTTTCAGCGCCTCAATCTCCGCCCCTGGATCCTGATTCGCAATCGCCATGCCCGCCGCCATCGCATGACCGCCGCCATCGACCAGCAATCCCGCCGCCCGCGCCGCCAACACCGCGCCGCCCAGGTCAAAACCCTGAATCGAACGCCCCGAACCCTTGGCGGGATGCGCGCTCAGGCTAAAGGCCACGGCGGGGCGCTGATAAATCTCAACTAATCGGGATGAAATCAGGCCGATGATGCCGGGGTGCCAATCGGCATGCGCCACCACCAAAACGCTGTCGGCGGCTGCCCCCTTTTGCACCTCCTGCTCCTCAACCCATGCTAAGGCCTGGGCGGTGGCGGCCTGTTCCAATTGCCGCCGTTCCAGATTCAACCGATCCAACTCCGCCGCCAATTCATTGGCCTGGGCATCGGTCTGGCTGGTCAACAGGCGGGCGCCCAAATCCGCCTGCCCCACGCGCCCACCCGCGTTGATGCGGGGGCCCAACACAAAGCCACAGCTGTGCGCGCTGGGAATCTTGGTCAAATTGGCACTGGCCGCCAGGGCGCGTAGGCCAGGGTTGGCACTGCGCCGCATGACCTTAAGCCCCTGCGCCACTAGCGCCCGATTCAACCCCCGTAGCGGCATCACATCGCACACCGTTCCCAACGCCACCACATCCAACCATTGCAGCAAGTCGGGCAACTGTTCCGCGTCCCACCCCTCCGCCTTCATCGCCCGTACCAGCGCGACCAAGAACAAAAAGCTGACGCCAACCGCGGCCAGGGTGTTGTAACCGCTGTCATCATCCAGACGGTTGGGGTTAATCACCGCATAGGCGGGCGGCAATTCAGGCTTAGCCTGATGGTGATCCAACACAATAACGTCCAGCCCAATCGCCTTAGCCGCCGCCAACGGCTCAAAAGCCAGCGTGCCCGAATCGACCACAAAGACCAGGCGGCAACCCGCGTTATACAGCTCCGTCAAGCCCGCCGCGTTGGGGCCATACCCCTCATCAATCCGATCGGGAATGTGAATGCGCGGCTCATGCCCCAGACTGCGGAAAAACAGGGTCAGCAGCGCGCTTGAGGTGGCGCCATCAACATCGTAATCGCCCCACACCGCCAACGGCTCATTGTTCTGCAAGGCCTGAATGGTGCGCGCAATCGCCCGATCCATATCGCGCAAACTGTTGGGATTGCCCAGCTGTATCCGCAGGCTGGGATGCAAAAACAGCTCCGCCGCATCCAAATCCTCAATGCGCCCCGCCAACACATTGGCCAGCTGCGGCATCAATCCGTACCGCTGGCTAAGGGCAAGGCCAAACTGGCTATTGACCGGCTGCTGTTGCCAGTTGTAGCCAAGAAAGGAGGTGGCGGAGGGGGGTTGAGTCAATGCGTCACCTAAGGAGTCTGAAAAATCGCGCGGGGCAGGCCGTGCCATGGCGGCTAAGCTTTCGGCGATAGCAGTTGCCCATAAAACCCTTGGCGGCGGCTGAAATTGTGCTGCGCCTCAATCCGTCGAACCGTCCCGCTGTAGGCGCGCATGATTAACGAATGGGAAACGGCACCATGGTGGGTCAGCCGTATCCCCTTAAGCAGCGACCCATCGGTGACCCCGGTGGCGGCAAACATCACATCACCCTGCGCCAAATCCTGCAGCATATATTTGCGTTGCAAATCGGTAATGCCCAGCCGTGCCGCCCGTTCCCGCTCATCATCGTTGCGGAACACCAACCGCCCCTGAATCTGCCCCCCGATGCAACACAGGGCGGCGGCGGCCAACACCCCCTCAGGCGCGCCACCACAGCCCATGTAAATATCAATACCGCTTTCGGGCAAGGCGGTGGCGATAACCGCGCTGACATCCCCATCCTGAATCAGGTTGATGCGGGCGCCGGTGGCGCGAATATCGGCAATCAACTGAGCATGGCGGGGGCGATCCAACACGCACACCATCAAATTTTCGACCAGGGTGCCTTTGGCGGCGGCCAGCTGCGCCAAATTTTGCGCGACGGGCGCATCCAGATCCACCACCCCGTCGGGCAGACCACCCCCAACCGCGATTTTGTCCATATAAACATCGGGCGCCTGCAACAAATTGCCATGCTGCGCCATGGCCACCACCGCCAGGGCGTTGTTGCCGCCGCACGCGGTGATGGTGGTACCCTCTAAGGGATCCAACGCCACGCTGACCTTTGGCCCACGGCCAGATCCAACCTTTTCGCCGATATACAGCATCGGCGCCTCATCCCGCTCGCCCTCACCAATCACGATGGTGCCATCGATATCCAAGCTGTTCAGGGCGTTGCGCATGGCATCAACGGCGGCCTGATCGGCGGCCTTTTCATCACCGCGGCCAACAAAGCGACAGGCGGACAGGGCGGCGGCCTCCGTCACCCGCACCACCTCAAGGGCTAGGTTGCGATCCATAAAGGCTGGCGCCGTGGGGGGGGTATCCTGCAGATTCATCATCGGAACAACTTGCGGTTTTGATTGCGTATTCATGGCTTAAGTTAAGCAGGTTATCGCCAACCTCGCAATGGCCAACCTATTTGGCCGCTTCTTTCTGGGGCTTCCATTCGCGGCTGCGTTTTTGGGTATCGGCGATTTGGTCAGGCTTAAGGCGGGTACGCCCCAGGCGATCGCGGCGCCGTATCATCTCCACATAGCCGCTGCTGGCGGGTGAGCTGTTGGCCACCGCAACGCTTAACCAGTAATAGGCCTGCACAAAATCCTGCGTCACGCCCGTGCCCATTTCGTAACAGCCACTCAGGTAAAATTGCGCCCGCACATCCCCCTGCGTCGCCGCCAGTTGGTACCACTTCACCGCCTCCTGCGGGTTTTGCGCCACGCCATAGCCAAATTCATGGGCGATGCCCAGGTTGGTTTGCGCGATCGCATCGCCGCGGTTGGCGGCAGCCTCCATCATCGCCATCGGGGTTTGCGGCTGGACAGGAGCTTGTGCTTGTGCCTGTGCCTGAACAAGGCCTGGCTGAACCAGCATCAGCGCCACCCCTATCGCCATCACAAAACCAAAACTGCGACGCATCATCCCCTCCCACGTCAAAAAAACTAAGCCTGACAGCCCATCACAGAATCTTCTTAAAAGAATCATCGATGCGGGCTTACGAAAATCCATCTATGCGACTATACTGCTGGCATGAGCGATTTACGAGACCAAAACACCATGGGTGGCCGCTGGCGGCGTTACGCGCAGGTGACGGGGGCTATGAGTGGCCTGGCCGCGCGGGTGGCGGGCGAAAAAGTCTTTGGCGTCACCATCAATCGGGAAAACCATGCGCAGGAGTTGCGGGCGGCGCTGGGTGGGCTGAAAGGCCCCTTGATGAAGGTGGCGCAGATTCTGTCAACCGTGCCCGACCTGCTGCCCGAGGAATATGTGCGCGAACTGGCACAGTTGCAGGCGAACGCGCCGGCGATGGGCTGGCCATTTGTGCGCCGCCGCATGCAGACCGAGCTGGGTGCCGATTGGCAAAGCCGCTTTGCGGAGTTTAGCCAGGCGGCTTCGGCGGCAGCCTCATTGGGGCAGGTGCACCAAGCCCGCGACCATGATGGTCAGCTGCTGGCTTGCAAGCTGCAATACCCCGATATGGCGGCGGCGGTTGAGGCGGATTTGAAACAGCTGCGGCTGCTGATTGCCCTGTACGAACGCTATGACAAAACCATCCGCACCCAGGAAATTCACCAGGAGATCAGCGATCGCCTGTGGGAGGAGTTGGATTATGAGCGGGAATTGCGGCAGATGCAGCTGTATCAGCATATGTTGGCGAATGAAGCGGGGGTGCATGTGCCGACCCCGCGCCTGGATCTGTCAACGGGGCGTCTGCTGACCATGAGTTGGCTGGGTGGGCAGCCGATGATCGCCGTGACCGACCACCCGCAAGAATTTCGCAACCAAGTCGCCCTGAACATGTTTCGCGCCTGGTATGTGCCGTTCTATCACCACGGCATTATTCATGGCGACCCGCATATGGGCAATTATTCGGTGCGGGAGGATGCCACCATTAATTTGTTGGACTTTGGTTGCATCCGCGTTTTTCCGCCCAGTTTTGTTAAGGGGGTCATTGACCTGTACCGCGCCCTGCAAACCAACGACACCGAATTGGCGGTCACGGCCTACGAAAGCTGGGGCTTTAGTGACCTGTCGAAGGAGATGATTGGGGTGCTGAATCAGTGGGCAAGCTTTGTCTACGCACCGTTGATGGAGGATCGGGCAAGGCGCCTGCAAGAAACCAACTCAGGCATTTATGGGCGGGAGGTGGCGCGGGCGGTGCATCAACAGCTGCGCGACCTGGGCGGGGTTAAGCCGCCGCGCGAATTCGTCTTTATGGATCGCGCCGCCGTCGGCTTAGGCTCCGTCTTCCTGCGCCTAAAGGCTGAGGTAAACTGGTACCAGCTGTTTCACGAGCTAATCGGCCAGTTCGATGTCGCCGCCGTCACCACCCGCCAACAGGACGCCTTAGCGAAAGTGGGATTGTTGGGATGATGGCCTATACTCCCAACACCGTGCGGCTGAAACGATTAAAAGAGGAGTTGTCATGACAACCGACAATGATTTTGAACTGGTGCGCGGCAGCGGTAATATCTATCAGGATTTTGGCGATGCGGATGCTGGCGTGCGGCAGGCCAAGGCGATTCTGGCCGCCGAAATTCTTAAGGTGTTAGAAACCGAACAGCTGTCAACCCGTCAGGCAGAAACCCGCAGCGGGGTAAACCACAGCGAATTTGTCCGCATCCGCCGCGCCAATCTTGCCCGCTTTACCATTGACCGTCTGATATCCATTCTGGGACGGCTTAATCAGGATGTTGAGCTGACGGTGACCAGCCGCCCCCGCCCGAGCAATTTTGATGGAATGCAACCCCACGGGTGACACCGCCGCCCTTGGCATCACCCCCCAACAGCTGGCGGTTTAGCGGGCGTGGGGATCGCCCCTAGATTGTCCTAACAGATGATTTGTATTGTTCGATGCACCCCAATTTTGCAAAGTTTCGTCTACTACAGAGAAAAATAGCTGGCAAAGCTCCGTAATGTTTGCTTCAGGATCTTGTGTCTCTGTAAGGGCAATACAAAATAGGGTTTCAAGTTTTGTAAGATTAAATCCATGGGGTGCACCATAATCGGTTCTGTCTGCCAAAGTTTGAGATGACAAATCCAGCAAAACATCAGGCGTTGCAAAATTTGCTGTTAGATATGCTTTTAATGCCTCAACAGGCGTTCCATCAAGTGAATCGTACCCATCCAAGAAAGCCTCAACATGACTCGTAACTTGATTAGCTAACAGAAGATCTAGTACGGTTATGTCATGATTATTGTCGTGAAAGTCCATAATTTTGACTATCTTGCAGTGACCAGTTGGACAAACTGAGACATCAATGCTTTGCCAATGTCAACAGGTGGCTTTTCCTGCGACGGGCAGGCGGCGGCTTGACGTGCCTTGGCTGCCAGTTTTTCTAAGGGTGTGGGCTCCTCCTCCCCCCGTTGGATACGCGCCCAACGATCATAGGTACGAAGCATGGTTTGAATCATCGCATTTGCCCCGTCCCGTTGATCCATATGGGGGGTGATAGACGGAAACAACGACATATCTGGGCTCAGATAGTCTCCTCTGGGGGCTGATTCTTTACCGTATTCCGCCTCAAAAGCCTGAATGCGATCACGTAGGTTTTGCGGGAAACACAGTAGTCTGGGTTCTATCAGTGGAACCCCTGCCGCATCTTCCCCAAACGCACCCTTCCAATCTCGAATTGCTTGTTTATCTTCTGCACTGACAGGAAAAGCCCCCCGCATTCGATCACGCACAACGTCGAAAGGAACACGAAGAGCAACCAAATTCCAGGGTTTGGTGACATCAACAGGATTGCCACCATCTCTATTAATTTCCACCACCAAAGAGGTCAGCAAGCCCGCGTAACGCCATTGCGCCGCCGTTGTTCGCAGTAAAAACTGATCATCTAATTTTGCATTGAAACTTAAAAGTTTTTGTTTATTAGTTTCAGTTAAATGTCTTGAATGCATTACATAAGAACTGGCAGTCGTCGCTGTGCTAACCAAGGCACCTAGCACACCTATTTTTCCAGGGGGTACGTCGTAAAGCCAACATTTTTGGGGATCTCTATCAATAGTATTCAAGAAAAAATTAGATTTTCGTGGGAATCGGTTTTTTACACATGCACTGTTGAATGGAAATCCACCGATACCATAACCAAGCTGCATCCAACGCAACGAATCTGAATAATTAGTTAAGTATTCACCTGTAGGATTTGGAGGATAACCCGAGATTAAGTGACCTATATCATGCTGTAAAAGACCTATTATTTTTCCTAACCGCTGTCTCTCTATATTACCAGAATTATTTTTTCGAGCAACGTCATTCC
>CAISOG010000187.1 GCA_903887035.1 uncultured Holosporaceae bacterium
CAACCCTAACAGCAGGTGGCCATGTCGGGCGATACCAAGAAGTCTGGTCAACACCGACGCGCTGATACGTCCTTAGTCAGGCGATCGCCTAATCCTGCGCGTTGGCCGCAACGGCTTATTCTGATTAACCTGTTGCTGTGGGCGACGACGGCTTTTTGGATTCAAATGGGTAAGGATGCCACCCTGGCGCGACGCCAGCTGGCGATACCCATGGCCTTGGTGGAGATTCCGCCAGAGCTGATCCAGCAAGGGTTAAACGAGATTAACCGCACCCGTGAAGAGGTGGCCAAGATAAACAGCACTGCTGAGCGCGATTTGCCCTGGCACAAATACGCCGCCCCCTTTGATATTAAGGATCCGCGCCCCAAGATTGCCGTGCTGGTCAACGGCCTTGGGCTGCAGAATGAAATGACCCAACAGATGCTGCAATCCCTGCCCGCCGGTGTTACCCTGGGATTTTCCAGCTATGGCCGCCAGCTGAAGGAATGGTTGGGTTTTACCCGCAGCCAACGGCGGGAGGTGGTGTTAAGCCTACCCCTGCAAAGTTCCGCCCAAGCAAATCCACGCGAATCAAAGCTGTTGGAGGATGCAGGCCCCTTTGCGCTGGGCGCCGACCTAACCCCAATGCAGAATATCGGGCGGCTTGATTGGCTGCTGGAACGGGGTGAGGGGGCGGTAGGTCTGATGCCCAATGCTAATGAGGCCTTTTGGCTGGCCAGCGAGGCCGCCACAACCCTTCTAAACAGCCTGCGTGAGCGGGGCTATTTGCTGGCAACCCCCACGGCTTCAGTAGTGCAAAGCAGCTTAGTAGCGGGTGTGCCCACCGCCACTCTGACCGTTGCCCTGGATCATCCCGTCGATGAGGCTACGTTGAACAGCCAACTGCAGCGTGTTGAATCCACCGCTAAGGCTGAGGGGGCGGCCGCCATCAGCTTACCCGCCTACCCCGCCCTGCTGGCACCGCTTAATGCCTGGATCGCCAAACTTGGTGAGCGCGGCTTCGCCCTGGTTCCCCTTAGCGCGGTGACGGAGCAACGCACCGCCATCAATCCGCCCGCGCCATCGGAGGCTTCACCAACACCCACTGCACCCCCTGCTGCCGCCCCCATGACAGAAGATAAGATAGCGCCCACCCAGCCCAACACCGCCAAGCCGCCTGCCCCAGGTTCAGCCAATTCCAAACACCAAAAATCAAAACACTAACTGCCCTGGCTGATAAATCCCAAATGACCAACTCGCAATTCCTTACGCTGGCCAACCCTGATGACCAGGCGATTGCCAAGGCCGAACGGTTGATTAATGGCCGTCTCTACCGCCTGGGGGTTGGCATAGCCCTTCGCAACCGCCTCGGGCAGGTCTTTGTTGGCCAACGTAGCGATCAGTCCAGCATGTCATGGCAAATGCCGCAGGGCGGGTTGGATGATGGCGAAAGCCCGTTGCAAGCCCTGTGGCGTGAGCTGAAGGAGGAGGTGGGGATTGATGCCAGCCAGGCACGATTGGTGGCGATGCATCCCGAATGGCTGCTCTATGATTTTTCAGCGGATTTAATCGGGCGATTTCTTAACGGTCGCTATCAGGGGCAATGCCAGCGTTGGTTTGCCCTGGATTTCATCGGCGAACCGCATGAGATTGTGATTGACGACAGCACCAC
>CAISOG010000188.1 GCA_903887035.1 uncultured Holosporaceae bacterium
CATTTTGTTTAACCACGAAAGCCCGGTGCGCGGTGAGACCTTTGTCACCCGCAAAATTACCCGCGCCCTGGCACGGATCAAGCTGGGGCTGCAAGACTGCCTATACCTGGGCAATTTGGACGCTAAGCGCGACTGGGGGCATGCCAAGGACTATGTGGAGATGCAGTGGCTGATGCTGCAGCAGGAGCAGGCCGAGGATTTTGTGATCGCCACCGGGGTGCAGTACAGCGTGCGCGATTTTGTCAACGCGGCGGCGCAGGAAATCGGGATGAAGATTGACTGGCAGGGCAGTGGGGTGGATGAAAAAGGCTATGATGCCAATGGCAATTGCGTGGTGGCGGTTGACCCGCGCTATTTCCGCCCAACCGAGGTTGAGACGTTGTTGGGCGATGCCAGCAAGGCCAAACAGAAGCTAGGGTGGGTGCCCAAAATCAGCTTTGCGGAGTTGGTTAGCGAGATGATGCGCGAAGACCTGAAGTCCGCTGAACGGGATGAGCTGGTCAAACGTCACGGCTTCAGCACCTTTGACCACCACGAGTAAGCTGGTGGATAAAAACGCAAAAATCTATGTTGCTGGCCATCGCGGCATGGTGGGGTCGGCGATTGTCCGCCGTCTGCAGCAGTTGGGCTATCACAACCTGCTGACCCGCAGCCATGCGGAGTTGGACTTAACCAATCAGGCCGCGGTAACACAATTTCTGGCACAGGAAGCCCCCGACTATATTTTTCTGGCTGCCGCCAAGGTGGGGGGGATTCATGCCAACAACACCTATCGGGCAGAATTCCTGTATGCCAACCTGATGATTGAGGCCAACATCATCCATGCCGCCTGGCAGGCGGGGGTAAAACGCCTGTTGTTCCTGGGATCCAGCTGCATCTACCCGCGCGATTGCCCGCAGCCGATTCAAGAGAGCTATTTGCTGACGGGACCGTTGGAGGCAACCAATGAGCCCTATGCGATTGCCAAAATCGCTGGCATCAAACTGTGTGAGACCTACAACCACCAGCATGGCACCCAGTATGTCAGCGGGATGCCCACCAACCTGTATGGCCCCAACGACACTTATGATCTGAACAACAGCCATGTGCTGCCCGCCCTGATTCGTAAGGCGAATGAGGCCAAACAGCGTGGCGATAGCCAGCTGGTGGTGTGGGGGTCGGGGACGCCGATGCGGGAGTTTTTGTATGTCGATGACATGGCCGATGCCTGCGTGTTTTTGATGGAGCGTCCCGCTATTCACCAGGGCTTATTTAACGTCGGCACGGGGCAGGATGTGACGATTCGGGCGTTGGCGGAAACGGTGATGGCGGTGGTCGGCTTTGCGGGCGAGATTGTTTTTGATGCCAGCAAGCCCGACGGCACACCGCGCAAGCTGTTGGATGTTTCCATGATGCGGGATTTGGGTTGGCAGGGCACGACCACCCTACACGACGGCATCGCCCTGGCCTATAAGGATTTTTTGAGGCAGTCTCAGGGTTAGCCCAAGCCTAAGCGCAGCCATTTCCCGATTTCCCGATTTCCCGCAACTGCTGATCCATGGTGGTGACGGGACGCCAACCCAGCAGGTCGCGTGCCTTGTTGGCATCGACCAGCAGAGAGTCAAATAGCCGATCGGTGACGGACCCTTTCCCCAGCAGTTTGGCCGCTAACCGCATCCAACAGGTTGGCACGGGGATCAACCACAATTTTTTGCCATAGGCCTTTGCCACCTTGCGTAACAGTTCGGTGGTGGAAACATCCTCTCCATCTGCAATCAAAAAAGTTTGATTTGCCGCGGCGGGTGATTGTTCCCGATCGGCGCACAGGGCGATAAAACTGACCAAATTGTCCAGCGCGATGAAGGAGCGTTTGTTGTGAACCGCCCCTAAGGGTAGCGGCCAACCCTTTTGAACCAAGCGGATTAACGAGGCAAAATTGCCTTTCACCCCTGGACCATACACCAGTGGTGGGCGAATGATGACCACCTC
>CAISOG010000189.1 GCA_903887035.1 uncultured Holosporaceae bacterium
GATCACGGTGTTGCCCAGATCCTTAAGGCGTTGCAGGGTGTTCAGCAGCTTTTGGTTATCATGTTGGTGCAACCCAATGCTGGGCTCATCCAGCACATACAGCACGCCCGTCAACCCCGCGCCAATCTGTGAGGACAGCTGGATACGCTGGCTCTCCCCACCTGACAGCGTGCCCGCCCCGCGCGACAGGGTTAGATAGCTGAGGCCGACATCCTGCAAAAAGCCCAGGCGGGCGGAAATTTCCTTTAACACCCGCTCCGCAATCGCCTGCTGCTTTGGTGACAGTTGGGCGGATAAGCCCTTCATCCAGTCGATGGCGTGGGCAACCGACAGCTCACTAACCTGGCCAATATGGTTGTTGGCCAGCTTGACGCATAAGGCCTCAGGCTTCAGGCGGTAACCGCTGCAGTCGGGGCAGCGGGTGGGGATCATAAAGCGCGACAACTCCTCCCGCGTCCAGCCACTGGTATCTGGCCAGCGGCGTTTCAGGTTGGGCATCACCCCCTCAAACGGCTTGGCGGTAGCCACCTTGCCACTCCGCCCCTCAAAACGCAGGGTTAGCGGCTTTCCATCGCTGCCATGCATGATTAACTGGCGCAGCGATTCGGGCAAATCCTGCCAGGGGGTGTACATCGACTGGTTGGCCTGTTGGCAAATCGCCTGCAAAATCTGGCGGTAAAAGGTAACGGCGGGGTTGTTGCCCTCATGCGGCCAGGCGGCGATGGCGCCATCTTGCAACGACAGGGCGGGGTTGGGCACCACCAACTCCTCACTAAAAACCGGCAGCTCCCCCAGGCCGCCGCAATTGGTGCAGGCGCCATAGGGGCTGTTAAAGGAAAACAGGCGCGGCTCAATCTCCGGCATGGTAAAGCCCGATTCGGGGCAGGCGTGCAGGCTGGAATAGCGTTTTTTGATAGCACCATCGGGCGATTCGACCAGCAAAATGCCGTCAGACAGCTTCAGCGCATTTTCGACGCTGTCGGCCAATCGGTTGCCCAGGTCATCGGCCACCACCAGGCGATCCACCACCACCTCAATACTGTGCGCCTTGGTTTTGGCCAGGGTGGGCAGCGGGTCATCATCGGCATAGATTTGGCCGTCAATGCGCAGGCGTTGATAGCCCTTGCGGCGCAGATCCTGCATCTCTTTTTTGTACTCGCCCTTACGCCCGCTGATAATCGGCGCAATCAGCAACAGTTTGGTGCCCGCGGGCAGGTGCAGAATGTCATCGACCATTTGGGTGACGGTCTGGCTTTCAATAGGCAAACCCGTGGTGGGGGAATGCGGAACGCCCGCCCGTGCGAACAGCAGGCGCAGATAGTCGTAAATCTCCGTCACCGTGCCGACGGTTGATCGCGGGTTGTTGTTGGTGGTTTTTTGCTGAATCGCGATGGCGGGCGACAACCCCTCAATGCTATCCACATCGGGCTTATGCACCATTTCCAAAAATTGCCGCGCGTAGGAGGAGAGGCTTTCGACATAGCGCCGTTGCCCCTCAGCATAAATGGTATCAAAGGCCAGCGATGATTTGCCCGAACCGCTAAGCCCTGTGATAACAATCAACTGGTTACGGGGCAGTTCTACATTCAGATTCTTAAGATTATGTTCCCGCGCGCCGCGTATCACAATTTGTTGTTGCATGATGGGTTCCACGCTTGCCAAGGTCAATTAAGCCATTGTTGTAAGCGCTTTGGCAACAAAAGTCACGCCCAACTGTTGGCCTAAAAGCCGCTTTATGCTGGCACTGATATATCATTGCTTTCGTCGCCCCTTGCATCCCCTAATCGCACCTTTAGCAGCCTTAGACCATCAATCAATCCCACCCCATCAATCCCCCATTCCACCCCCCTTGCATCCAGGGGGTAAGGCGTGCTAAATTCCTTATTAGGATAGTCAACAATTAAGGGGAGGGCGTTGTCATGGCCTACAGCAAGGACGTGATTGACCACTACGAAAATCCGCGCAACGTTGGGTCGTTGCCTAAGGATGACAGCAATGTCGGAACAGGTTTGGTGGGCGCGCCGGCCTGCGGTGACGTGATGAAGTTGCAGATTCGGGTTGATGATCAGGGTGTGATTGAGGATGCCAAATTTAAGACGTTCGGCTGTTTGTCGGCCATAGCCTCATCATCGTTGGCCACCGAATGGCTTAAGGGCAAACGGTTGGATGAAGCGAAACAGATTAAAAACAGCCAGATTGCTGAGCATTTGGCGTTGCCGCCCGTGAAAATTCACTGTTCCATCTTGGCTGAGGATGCGATTAAGGCGGCGATTGCCGATTATGAGCATAAGGCCGAATCCGCTGCCCAGAGCATCACGACTATCACCACCACCGCTGGTGAGCCGAACAGCAATGACAAGGCCGCCGTGGCCTAAAACCTGGCGTGACGTTTTTTTGAGAAGGAACAGTTCAGATGGCCAACAACGCCTGTGACAGCGGGTTGGAATCAACGGCAGGCGCCCTGCCGCTGCCACCACCACCTGCAACTTTTACCCCCCCCTCCCGCACCAGGGCAGGGCGACCAACCCCGCTGACCGTTACCCCCGCCGCCATCGAACGGGTGCAGCAGCTGTTGGCCAGCCGTGGCAAGCCCAGCGCGGGCGTGCGCATCGGCATCCGCACCCGTGGGTGCAGCGGTATGGCCTATACCCTGGAATTCGCGGATCAGGCGCATCCCATGGATGAGGTGGTGGCGGTTACCCCCGCCGATGGCCAGCCCTTAACGATTTTGATTGACCCAAAGGCGGTGTTGTTCCTGCTGGGTACTGAGATGGATTTTGTTGAAAGCGCGTTGGAATCGGGTTTCACCTTTCGCAACCCGAATGAGAAGGGGCGTTGCGGCTGTGGCGAAAGCTTTCATGTTTAGCCCGCCCCTATCCCTACCGATTCCCTTAACACTCCCCATCCGCCCATGACCTGTTGGCATTGTTGGGCGGGCGGGGTGACGGCGGCGCAGGCGGTGTGTGCGGTCTGTGGCGCGGTGCAGCCGCCGCAAGCCATCGACCATTTCGCCCTGTTGGGGCAGCCGCGCAGCTTTGACCTGGATCTGCCCGCGTTGGAGCAGGCCTATGTCACGGGGCAGCAGGCGGTACACCCCGATCGTCTGGTGGGGCGCAGTGCCCGCGAACGCGCCTATGCCGCCAGCCATAGTGCCAACCTGAACGATGCCTGGAAAACCCTGCGCGATCCCCTAAACCGCGCCCTGTATCTGTGCCAATTGTTGGGCATTGATTTGAGCAGCAGCGATGGTCGATTTGCCGATGCGCCGCAGTTGTTGCAGGAGAATATGGAGCTGCAGGAGGCGTTGATGGAGGCCGCGGGGGATGTGGCCGCCACCGCCACCCTGCATCACCAGGTAGCAGGGTTGGTGCAGCAGCAGCTGCATCAACTTGGCGATGATTTTGCGGCGGGTGATGCCACCGCCATCCGCCTGGGCACCCTACGCCTACAATTTCTGATGAAGCTGTAGGGTGGCTGACCCAGCCCCCCCCTGCGGCAACGCGCCACTAAGGGCGGTATACTATTCTGTGTTCTTTTGAAGAATGCTGTCGTACTTGGCGATAATTTGGGATGCTTGGCCGCTGTTTGA
>CAISOG010000190.1 GCA_903887035.1 uncultured Holosporaceae bacterium
AAAACATTGACCCGCCTGGCAATTTCGGGAAACAGATAGCCAGCCTTAAGCTTAAGATAGTTATCGTTAATGCTTGCCATGCACCCTACTCCCCCGAACCGTTAAATTTTTTGGCACGGCGTGCCTGTTTTTGCTTCTGCTTACTCTTGCTGGCCGCCTGTGCCGCCTGCACCGCATCCAGGCGGCTGTTCAGCCAGCGTTGTTGCAGAATCGACAGCAAATTGTTGCTGGTCCAGTACAGGATTAGGCCTGCGGCAAACTGCGCCATCATCAGGGTAAAGATATAGGGCATAATCTTAAACACCATCGCCTGGGTCGGATCGGTCGGCGGCGGATTAAGCCGTTGTTGCAGCACCATGGTCAGCCCCATCAGCAGCGGCCAAACCCCAATCATCAAAAACGCTGGCAGATCGATAGGAATCAGGCCAAACAGGTTGAAAATGCTGGTTGGATCGGGCGCCGACAGATCATGAATCCAGCCGACAAATGGGGCATGACGCAGCTCTATCGCAACCGACAAAACCTTATACAGCGCCAGGAAAATTGGAATCTGCAGCAAGATGGGCAGGCAGCCACCCAGGGGGTTTACCCCCTCCGTCTTATACAGCTTCATCAATTCCTGATTCATCCGCAGTTTATCGTCGCTATACAGCTCCTTAAGACGCACCATTTCAGGCTGCAAATCCTTCATCCGCTTCATCGCCTTAAAGGATGCGTTGGCCAGCGGGAACAGGGCTATCCGCACCAACAGGGTCAGGGCGATAATCGCCAGGCCATAGTTGTGGGTCAGCAGGTGCATCAGCTGCAACACGTGATACAGCGGTTTGGCGATAAAAAAGAACCAGCCGAAGTCCACCGCTTGTTCCAAACGGGGAATGGTCAGCTGATCGCTGTATTTTTCCAACAGGTGGGTTTCCTTAGCGCCTGCCAGAATTTTGTAGCGTTGCACTTCGGTTGTGCCAGGCTTTACCGCCATCGCCGCCCCAATGGTGTCGAGGCGGTAATGTTGCATGGGCTTCACATAAGCAATTTCAATGGCAGGTCCCCCACCCACTTCAACCTCTTTACTATCATCCTCACGGGTCAGCTGGACTCGGCTGTCGGCATAGGGGGATGGCGCCACCGCGACCAGCCAATAGGTATCGGTCAGCCCCGCCCAGGCGCCCTGCTGAAAACTGCGCGATTCGCCCACATCCAACTTGCGATAGCCCAGGTGGGTCAGGCCATCATCAAACATGCCGACCAAGCCTTCATGCTCAAAGGATGCCGATTTGCCCGCATGTTGTTGGCGACGCACTTCAGCCAGTGGCTGGATGCTAACGGTTTGCGCGGTCTGATTGGTAACCGACTGCTCAACACTGAACATAAAATGTTCGTCCAGGCTGATGCGCTGTTCAAACAGCAAGCCTTGGCCATTGTTCCAACGCAAGGTGACCGGTTGTTCGGGGTTCAGGGTTGGGCGATCCGCCTGCCAGGCGGTGGTGGCATCAGGCAGTTTGATGTCGCCCTGCCCCTTGGCCGCTTGCCAGCCCAGCTTCATCACAAAACCATCCGCCGTCGTGGCATCGCTGAACAGCTGCACAGGATCGCTGTTGTGACCAGCATGTTGCTGATAATCCTTAAGGTTTAGGCGATCAAAGCGCGCCCCGCGCAGGTTGATTCGACCCGCGACCCGCCCATTGTTGATCAGCACGTCGCCCACGGGCGGCAAATTGGCCAAATCCGCCTTAACCTGATTGGCGGGCTGGGTTGCCTGTATCGCGCCCTGCCCCTCATTGCTGGCTCCATTGCTGGCGGTGGCTGCCGCCTGCTGCGCCTGGTTAACGGCGGCTTGACGGGGGGCAACGAAAAAATACTGATAGCCCAGCATGATGACCATCGACAGGATGACAGCGGCCAACAAATTGCGGTTTTCATTCATAATAGGCAACCAAGCTTTCTTAGGGTTTTGGGACAGCACGATGGGGTGCGGAATGGGAACAGGTTGAGCTGTCGTTATGGCAAAGTTCGGGCACCAGGTCTATCCCCCCTGGATGATAGGGGTGACAGCGCACCAACCGCCGCCCAATCAGCCACAGGGCATAGCCCAACGGCAATTGCCGCAAGGCCTGCACCGCGTAGCAGGAACAGCTGGGATAAAACCGACAGGCCGGCGCCAGCATCAGCCCAAAACTGTTCTGATACAACCATATCAGGCCAAGCAGGGGCAGGCGGATGGGGGTGGAAAGGCGAATCATACAGAATCCATACAGGATTTTCGTTGTTTTCCCAATCTTTTGTTGCGTACCAGCAGCGATAGTTGATCGGGAAAAATATCGCTTGACATCTTTTTTTGATACATTAAAAAGAAATAAATTTTAACTTTTTCTGTCAGCAAATTAAGCATTTAAAACAATTAAAAAGAGCAAAATAACGGAGAATTATTGATGGGAATATCAATTCCGAGCGCAGT
>CAISOG010000191.1 GCA_903887035.1 uncultured Holosporaceae bacterium
AATTCGGGTGCGGCAGGGGTGCTCATGACCCCAGCATGTCTGGATGGCTTTACAAAACTCAAACAAGCAGAAAACAATAATCCCAATCTTTTTTGAACTTCAGACCTTATCCCCATACTTTACCCCTTATAGCTTATTGCGCCATAAAACTTATAGGTAAACTATACAGCATAAATAGAATAAAGTAAATACCATTCTAAGGATTAAGGGGACAGCCCATTGGAATAAGGTGCTACCCCACCCGTTCGATGGTGGCGTGGCAGCTTTGCAATTTTTCGACCAGCCCTTCATAGCCGCGATCCAGGTGATAGGGCTTTTGCACCCAGGTTTCCCCCTCTGCCACCAACCCCGCCAGCACTAGGGAGACAGAGGCGCGAATATCGGTGGCCGACACCACCGCCCCGTGCAACTGATCCACCCCGCGCACCAGGGCGGATTGGCCATGAACGGTGATGTTCGCCCCCAGCTTTTGCAGCTCTGGCACATGGCGCAGGCGGTTTTCATAAATGGTTTCGGTAATCAGGGATGCCCCCTTTGCCCGCGTCATCATCGCCATAAATTGCGCCTGCATATCGGTGGCAAAGCCCGGATAGGGGTCGGTGATGATATCGACCCCCTGCAACGCTTGGTCGGCCGCTGTCACCCGCAACCCCTCTGCGCCAATCGAAACATTTGCCCCCGCCGCCCGCAAACTGGCCAACTCGCTGTGCAAATGATCGGGGTTGGCACCGGTCAGCAACAGGTCGCCGCCCGTCATCGCCGCCGCAAAAGCATAGGTGCCAGTTTCGACCCGATCGGGGATAACCCGATGCGTCGCCCCCTGCAGGCGATCGACCCCATGGATGACCAGCGTCTCACTGCCCGCCCCCTCAATCCGCGCGCCCATGTTGTTCAGGCAGGCGATCAGATCCCCCACCTCAGGCTCCCGCGCGACGTTGTGCAGCACGCTGGTTCCCTTAGCCAAACAGGCGGCCATCAGCAGGTTTTCGGTACCCGTTACCGTCACATTGGGGAAATGCATGGTGGCGCCGTGCAGGCCGTTGGGTGCCTCAGCCATGATAAAGCCATCGTCAAACTGCACCTGCGCCCCCAACAGCTGTAACCCGTGCAAATGATAGTCAATCTTACGATTGCCAATCGCATCCCCGCCTGGAAAGGGCAGGCGCACATAGCCGCAGCGCGCCAACAGGGGGCCCAGCAGCACGATGGAGGCGCGGATGGTGCGCACCAAATCGAAACAGGTGTCGGTGGGGGCAACATTGGTCGCCTGCATCGTCCATTGATTACCCTGCTGATTCAATGTCACCCCATGATGGCTTAACAATTCCGCCATGGTGACGGTATCCAACAGTTGCGGCACGTTATCCAAAATTAGCGGTTGATCGGTCAGCAGGCTGGCCGCCATCAGCTTAAGGGCGGCATTCTTGGCTCCGCTGATGGCGATACGACCGCTCAGCCGTTGGCCGCCGATAATCCGAATAGCAGGTTCATGAAGGGGCAGGGTCATGGACTAAGTACGCTTAGAGGGTTGGATGGTTGGATAGGGGCTAGGCGATTTTGGGCAGGGTCACGCCCGTTTGCCCCATGTATTTGCCCGCACGGTCGGCATAGGAGATTTCGCAAGGCTTCTCAGCTTTCAAAAACAAGAATTGGCAAATACCCTCATTGGCATAAATGCGGGCGGGCAGCGGGGTGGTGTTGGAAATTTCCAGGGTTACATGCCCCTCCCACTCCGGCTCCAACGGCGTAACATTGACGATAATGCCACAGCGGGCATAGGTCGATTTGCCCAAACAGATCACCAACACATCGCGCGGAATGCGGAAATATTCGACCGTGCGCGCCAACGCAAAACTGTTGGGCGGAATCACGCACACATCGGTTTGGCGATCGACAAAGCTGTCCTGGTTAAAATTTTTGGGGTCAACCACCGCCGATTCCAAATTGGTGAACAGCTTAAAATCGGGCGCCACCCGCGCATCATAGCCATAAGACGACAAGCCAAAGGATATGCGGCCGCCGGCCGATTGCCGCTCAACAAACGGCTCAATCATTTGATTTTCTAAAGCCTGCTGGCGAATCCAGCTGTCAGGACGGATTGACATCGGCACCCTCCTCTTGCTGCGGCGTGGTGGTGGTGGGATCCTGTTGCTGGCGGGCGTTGTGTTGCTGTTTGCGGCGCAACAGGTTGGCACGCAGCGCGGCCTTTAGGCGGGTGGCGCGTGCATCTGCTGGGTTATCTGTTGTTGAACGATCGCTGGCAAGTTTCATGATGTATCCTCTTGGTCGGCCTGCATCAAAGCATTGACTCGCTTGTTCGTAAATAGGGGATGATATGAATATGGGACGATCTATGGTTGGCCTGGGCAGGTTTACGGGGTCAGATAATCGGCTATCGACCCAATCATCATGGAGGGCAGATAGGTCAAACTGCCCAACAACAGGATCATCATGGCCAGCAGCAGGGCAAATAGCGGGCGATCGGTTGGCAGGGTGCCAGGGCTGGCCGCAATGGTTTTCTTGGCCGCCAGCCGACCTGCCAACGCGGCAATCGGCCAGAACATTGCCAATCGCCCCAACAACATCGCCACCGTTATCAGCCCGTCGGCATAGTGGGTGCCGTCATAAACCCACCCCAAACTGCTGCCATTATTGCCCGCCGCTGAGCCAAAGGCGTAGAGCAGCTGGCTGAAACGAAAGGATAGGTTGGCGGGATCGCCCTGATGCAACCAGCTTAACACCGCAGGGCTTAGCAGGGCGGCGACCTGCCCCAACAAAATGGCGGCTGGCGCAATCAGAATGGCCAAGACCACCAACCGCATCTCCCCCACCTCAATTTTCTTGCCAAAAATTTCGGGGGTACGCCCCACCATCAGGCCGGTAATAAAGACGGTCAGCAGGGCGTACAGCAGCAGGCCGTACAGGCCACAGCCGACACCGCCGGGGGTGACCCCGCCCACCATGATCAACAGCGCCATCACCATTTGACTAAGGGGGGTTAGCCAGCCAACGCCCATGTTGCTGGAACCATTACCGCTGGCCGCGGTCACCGCCGACCACCAGCTGGTCGCGCCGCCAGCCTGTAGCCGCAAATCGCGGCCGGCCGTGCCCCCCCGCTCCATCCACCAAATCAGCAGGCTGGCCAGTATCAGCATCATCAGGGCGACGATTAACAGCATCCAACCCTGTTTTTTTTGGCCAATAAGCCGCCCAAACAGCAACAGCATCGCCAACGGCAACAGCAGCATGGAACCCAATTGCAACCAGTTGCTGATCAGGCTGGGATTCAGATAGGGATGCGCCTGATTACCGCCAAGAAATCCCCCGCCGTTGCTGCCCAACAGCATGATGGCCGTCTGGCTGGCCATCGATCCTTGCGGCAGAACCTGGCTGCCGCCATTAAAAGCTGGGGGCAGAACCTGACTGCCGCCCTCTAACCCCTGCGCCACCAGGTTGGCATCGAAATTCTGCGGCACGCCCAACGCCACCAGGATCAAGGCGAACAGTATCGCCAGCGGCAGCAGCACATACAGGATTGCCCGAATCATATCGCGCCAACAATTGCCCAGGGTGGTCATATTGCTGCGGGCAAAACTGCGGGTCAGGGCAAGGGCGATGGCCAGCGCGCTGGCCGGTGCCAGAAAGTTTTGCACCGCCAACCCGACTGTCTGGCTGAAATGCGACAACGCCACCTCCCCCGCATAGGCCTGCCAATTGGTGTTGGTGATGAAGGAGGCGGCAATGTTGATGGCCAGCGGCCAGGGGACAGCGGGCAGATTGTTGGGATTCAACGGCCACAAATTTTGGTAATGCAGCAGGATGGCCAGCCAGATCAGGCCAACCAGATTGAACAGGACGACACTGACCAAATAGGTCAGCCAGGTATGCTCCCGCCCTGGGTCAATGCCGGTCATACGATACAGCCCTGTTTCGATAAGGCGGGGCAGATAGCATGCCTTGGCCAACAGGTTGGAGGATGCACTGGGGATGACCGCTGCGGGGGCGGTGGCCAAGGCGGCGGGCACAATCGCAAAAACACGCTGCATATATAGGCTTAACAGCCAGGCCAAGCCCACCGTGATGGCCAGCGCCGCAACAAATGGCAGGAATTCAGACAGCATGATCAGAATTTCTCAGGGTGCATCAGCGCGTAGATCAAATAGGCCGCCAACGCCACAATGACAATCAACAGGATGATGGGAAAAATATAGACCATACTCCTGTTTATCCCGCAAATGGCGTTTTGAAAAGCC
>CAISOG010000192.1 GCA_903887035.1 uncultured Holosporaceae bacterium
AACCAAGGATTAAAAATGTCTGAAATAAACAACGCCGATCTGACCAACGCACAACTGTTGGAAATGACGACCGATATTACTACCGCCTACCTTAGCCGTAATACAGTTAACGTAGACCAAATTCCTGAACTGCTGCGTAGCGTGTATAGCACCCTGGATCAGTTCCAACAAGGTGTTGTGGTGGAAAAAGCTGAGGCGCAAAAGCCGTTCACCAGCATTAAGAAGTCGATTACCGATGACTACATCATCTGCCTGGAAGATGGTAAAAAGCTGAAAATGCTGAAGCGTCACCTGCGCACCACCTACAACTTGTCGCCTGACGAATACCGTGCGAAATGGGGTCTTCCTTCCGACTATCCAATGGTTGCGCCAAACTACGCCCAACTTCGTGCCGAATTTGCCCGCCAAATCGGTCTGGGCAAAAAAGCTGCTAACAAAAACAGCGTCAAAAAAGCCAAAAAAGTAGCCTAAGCTGCTGACTTAGACCGAGGTCTAAGGGGTTTTTTAGCCCAAATAGGGGGCTGTAGCACTTGCCGTTAAGCAGGTGTTGCAGCCCCTTTTTTTGCTATGGCTCTCTGTTCTTTGGCTAAAGTCATTCCACTTTAAAAATCTACAGTGCTGCAAATGTCACGATTTCTGCGATACGGTGCTAATGTACGTCCATGTAAACTCCCGCCGTCGCTGCGCTATGGCGCGCCTAGCCGCTCCGTTTCTCGACCTCGCAACATTTTCGCAGGCTGTATATTTCTAAATTGGAACAACTATAAAGCGAAAACGATCTAAATTGTGGTCACAAAGCTGGCCATGACTTTTTTGTGGCCGATGCGGTCAAAACGCACCTCCAGCTTGGTACCATCGACCGCCGTTATCGTGCCATCGCCAAACATTTTGTGGCGAACGCGACTGCCGATTCCGATGCCATTCACACTGCCTGAAATGGTGCCAGAGACAGTGTTTGCGCTAGCCACCCGCCGCATGGGGGGTGGTTGCGGGGTCGTGTAGGTGTTGTCGCGGTTTTGAATCAGCAATTGGCGGGCATAGGATTGCGGTTCAGCGCTGGGTTTGCCAGCCGACCCCGCCCCACTTCTACCAGTGCCGCCACCCCGACCCCAACCGCCGCTGCCACTGCTGTTGCCGCCGCCGCCACCATAGGATGAACGTCCCCATCCACCTGATCCGCCGCCGCCTCGATAGCCGCTAAGCTGGCCACCGCCGCCTTGGCTACTATTAAAGCTTTGGCGCCGTTCCAACAATTGGGGGGGCAGCTCATCCAAAAAGCGTGAGGGGGCATTTTGCTGCCACTGGCCATGCACACGGCGGTTGGCGGCGTGGCAGATGGTTAGGGATCGTTTGGCGCGGGTAATACCGACATAGGCTAGGCGCCGCTCCTCCTCCAACCCCGCTGGCCCGGTTTCGTCCAGAGCTTTTTGGTGAGGGAACAACCCCTCCTCCCACCCGGGCAGAAAGACGGTGTTGTATTCCAAACCCTTGGCGGCGTGCAGGGTCATGATGGTCACCATATCCTCGGCATTCTCACTGGCGGCATCCATGACCAGGGCAATATGCTCCAAAAAGCCTGCGATACTGTCAAAGGCCTCAATCGCGCGCAGCAGTTCTTTCAGGTTTTCCAATCGACCCGCCGCATCGGGGGCGGGATCGGCCTTCCACATGGCGGTGTAGCCCGATTCATCCAGGATTAGCCCCGTCAGCTCAGCGGGCGGCATGGTGGTCAGCAGGCTGCGCCAACGGGCAATATCGCGCACAAAATCGCCCACAGCTTTGCGGGCGGCGGGGCGCAGCTCATCGGTATCCATTAGCTTTGTTGCGGCGGCCAGCAGCGGCATATCCATCATGCGGGCGCTTTGGTTTAGCAGCTGTAACGATGCCTCCCCTAGGCCGCGCTTAGGCTGGTTAATGATGCGCTCAAAGGCCATGTCATCGGATGGTTGCACCACCAGCCGCAGATAGGCCAGGGCGTCTCGCACCTCCGCCCGTTCATAGAATCGGGGGCCGCCAATCACGCGATAGGGCAGGCCGATGCTGAGAAAGCGTTCCTCAAAACTGCGGGTCTGAAAGCCTGCCCGCACCAGGATGGCGGTATCGCCCAACATTTGACCCTCGCGGCGCAGTAGTTCGATTTGGTCACTAATGCTACGCGCCTCCTCCTCATCATCCCACAAATGCCAAACCGCGATCGGCGTGCCAGTGGCAGCCTCCGTCCACAGGGTTTTGCCCAGGCGGCCTTCGTTGTTGGCAATCAGGCTGGTGGCGGCTTTCAGAATTTCCGGGGTGGAACGATAGTTTTGTTCCAACCGAATGACGGTGGCGCCGGGAAAATCCTCCTCAAAGCGCAGGATGTTGCCAACCTCCGCTCCGCGCCAGCTGTAGATTGACTGGTCATCATCGCCAACACAGCACAGGTTGCGGTGATTTTGTGCCAACAGCCGCAGCCACAGATATTGGGAAACGTTGGTGTCCTGATACTCATCGACCAGCAGGTAGCGGAACTGTTGTTGATAGGCCGCCAACACTTCAGGCTGGGTTTTGAACAAATGCAGGCATAATAAAATTAAGTCGCCAAAGTCGCAGGCGTTCAGGCTTTGCAGGCGGGCTTGATATTCCGTGTACAGATCCCGAATGCGTTGATACACCGCACTGCCCAAATCGGTACTGCTTAGCTGATTGGGCAACAGGCCGCGATCTTTCCACCGTTGAATGGTGGCGGCAATCATGCGGGGGGGATAACGCTTTTCGTCCAGCCCATAGGCGGGCAGCAATTTTTTGATCAGGCGCAACTGGTCATCGGCATCCAAAATCGTAAAGCTGGGGGTCAGCCCGACGGCCTCAGCATGTTTGCGCAAGATCCGCACGCACAGGCTGTGAAAAGTGCCCAGCCAAAGGCTTTCGGCAACCGACCCCACCAAGTGGGTCATCCGTTCGCGCATTTCCCGCGCCGCCTTATTGGTAAAGGTCACCGCCAACACCTGATTGGCGAACGCCCGCCGTGACAGCAGGATGTGGGCAATACGGCTGGTCAAAACCTTGGTCTTGCCCGTGCCCGCCCCCGCCAGCACCAGCACGGGACCATCGACAGCCTCCACCGCCTGCTGCTGCGGCGTGTTCAGGCCGACTAGGTGGCTGGGCGACGCACCCCCCGTCTGCGGCTGTAAAGGGGGATTGGTCTGGTCATGGGGGAGGGCGTTCATCATGCAGCGGATTGTGCCGCCATTACCAACAGCATGCAATCGTTTTATCGTTGCATTTCGCTGGGTCACAGGATTAGGCTGGTTGTCGTAATGTCGCTTTCACTATCGGAGAAATATCTTGCGCCAATCATCTTTTGTTTTTGCCCTGGTTTTAGCGGTTTTTCTGCCCGTTGTTTCTGCTATGGCGGATGAACATGGTCAGGAACCGCGGACGATTAACACTACCGGCACCTGCAGTAAGATGGTGGTGCCTGACCGCGGCCGCCTGCAACTGACCGCGGTGGTGGATGATAAGGATTTAAAAACGGCCAGCACTAAGGCAAAGGATCAGTATGAAAAATTGCGCACCGATATCATCGGCATGAAGTTGCCTGATGGTGATCTAACCACCAGTGAGTATGTGGTGCAGGAGCAGTGGGATTATCAGGGGGGGCAGCGTATTAAGCGAGGCTATCAGGCGCGTTTCGGCTTGTCCGTTGTAACGTCTGACTTGTCACGTTTGGGCGATATTATTGAGATGGGGGCGAAGAACAACATCCCTGAAGTTAGTCAGTTGCAGTTGTTTCTTTCCACCGCAAAAGCGAAAGAGGCCGAACGATCCTGCTTGGCGGATGCGGCGGTGGATGCGCGGGAAAAAGCCAGCAAACTGGCGGCGGGTATAGGGGTTAAGCTGGGCGCGTTGCAACGGTTGGATGCATCGGGCGGTTATGCAGTGCCGCCCCCGCCTTTTCCACAGCCAAGAATGCGCGCTATGGCTGTCGCAAATGATGCGGAGGCATCACCAACAGTTGAGGCGGGACGTCAAACCATTGATGTAAGCGTTAATGCTGCTTTTTCCATAGAGTAACCTTTTGTAAGGCGATAAACCTGTCGATTGTTAAAACCTATAAATATTTATTAACCCTGCATGACTTACAATAATTTATTGATTGTTGCGGGGGGAATCGATGGCTGGTTCAAAACATTCGGTGTCGTCAAAAGAACTGATAGCACAGATTCTTAGCCATAACAGCTGGCTTGCAGGGAGGGTTGGATCCCGTGCAAATTTATCACTGATGGATCTCAGCGGGTTGGGGCTAAGTTCCATCAACCTTAGTCAGGCCAAGATGGATGGTGCCAACCTGACCAGCGCGCTGTTGATGGCAAGCAACCTTAGCCAGGCCGATTTGTTTGCATCGAATTTGACAGGCTGTGACCTTAGGCAGGCAAAATTGGTTGATACCAACCTGCGTGGCGCCGTGTTGTATAAGGCGGATCTTCGCCGGGCGGATCTAACGCGGATAGATTTGCGTCCGGGGGCATTTTTAACCCATTTTTCTAAAAAACAGGCAGCTAAGAAGAAACCCTTAGCACCGAAAAAAATTTCTGAACCCATTGCGAATTTGCAGCGAGCAAAGCTGGATGATGCCCTGATGGTTGATGCGCTGCTGTGTCATGCCGATTTTAACGGTGCATCGTTGCAGCGTGTTAATTTAACTGGTGCTGATTTAACCGGTGCAGACCTTAGCAATGCAGATCTTACGGGTGCCTGTTTGCGTAATGTCAAATTGGCTCAAGCCCGCATTCACAATACGATTTTGCGTAACGCCGACCTTACAGGCGTGCTGATATCCGATGAACAGCTGCAAGCGATGGATCTTTTTGGCGCTTATGCACGATTGCCTATATTGGGCAAACAATTGGCTGTCGAAGAATCGGATGTCGATATTTCAGAAAAAATTCTTCGCAGCCTCAGCGTGAATTTGCAAGATTGTATTCGGCAGCATGAGCAGTGGGTTCAGTCGGGAGGTGTTCATGGTAAGCGTGCGGATCTTTCTAACCAAAACCTTCAGGCACTTAGGTTGGATTCATTGAATTTAACAGGGGCAAAGCTGGCCAATTGCCAATTGCAATCTGCCAGTTTGGTTAAAACCGTCTTAACCATTGCCGATCTGCGCGGATCTGTTTTGTGTGATGCCGTGCTGGAGGATGCGATGCTGGAAGGCATCAATTTATCGGGCGCGAATCTTAAGGGGGCGAATCTTAAAGGGGCGCACTTGGCCAGCAATGTCCATCGGGTAAGCAACCTTTCCAACGCCAATCTGCAACATGCGGATTTAAGTGGCGTCGACCTTAGTCATGCCAATTTAAGAT
>CAISOG010000193.1 GCA_903887035.1 uncultured Holosporaceae bacterium
ATCTGCATTTTCAAGCGCCCGCCGACATGCAAATCGATTGGATCGGCCTGTTGAGCATTAATATCAATAATAGGTTCTTTTGCCAAAAATTCACTACCCCAAAGCTTATATCGTCTTTTAATGGGCGATATACCGTATTTTTATTATTAACTTTTTGTTAATAGCTTTTTAAAGATAGGGTGTCAATACAATCGTATTAATGACATCGCTGGGCAGGAACCAGGCGGTTTAAGCAGCAGTCTTAGGTCGGCAAATTCGGGCTATCAGCAGCAGCAGCAGTAGCAGGATGGCACCGATGGGGCGTTCCCCCTGTTGCGCATAAAAGCTGGCCACCGCCAGCGGTAGGTCGCCATCCAAATGACCCAACTGCCCCAGCGGTAGGCGCGCCAGCGTGCGCCCCATCGGATCGCTGATCGCCGAAATACCCGTGTTGGCTGCCCGCAGCAGGGGTAAGCCGTATTCCACCGCCCGCACCCGTGCCATCGCCAAATGCTGATAAGGCCCCTTGCTGTTGCCGAACCAGGCATCGTTGGTGATGGCGGTCATCGCCCGCGGCGGTTGGTCGCCGCCAAAATAGGATCGCAGCCGCAGGTTGGGAAAAATCACCTCATAGCAAATCAGCGGTACCCACTTGCTGCCATCGCTCAGGCGGATTAGGTGGTCATTCTGCCCCGGCAAAAAGTCATAGGGACCAGGCGTCAGGCGCGATAAATCCAAATGCTTCAGATAATGGCGATAGGGGACATATTCGCCCAGCGGCACCAAATTGACCTTATCATAGCTATCAACCAGCACCCCATGGCGATCAATCGCCGCCATGCTGTTGTGCAGTTGCAGGCTGGCGGGATCCGATTCCGATTCGTCTGACTGTTGGGCAAATGATTGCGGGGCAAAGCTGTTGATCCGCACCATGCCGGTCATCAGGTGACCATCGTTGGCCAGGGCAGGGCTAACCGCCCGCACCAGGTAATCGCGCAGATCCAGGGCGGTTGACAAATCCTGCTGCACCACTGTTTCTGGCCACAGCAGCAGGTTGATATCGCCCGCCGCATCCTGATTGCCCTCACTGCCCTGATTACTAAGGGTGATTAGCCGTTGCATGGCGGTGCGCATCCCCTCAGCCGTCCATTTTTCGGCCTGAGCAATGGCGGGCTGCACAATCCGTACCCGAAAATGCGGATCCAGGGCGATGGGATGCTGATGCAACCGCACCACCCCATAGCCCAACCAGAGCAGCAGCAGCAGCGCAACGGCGGCCGCCACCTGCCGACGCAGGCGGGTGGGTAGGGTGGAGTCCAGCAGCAGGGCGGGGGCGCTGGCCACCAGCAGGCTGATCAGGGTAAGGCCAAAAATCCCCGTCAGCGATACCAACTGCAACGGCACCAACCGCTCGCTCCACGCATAGCCCAACAGGTTCCATGGGAAACCCGTCAACACCCATCCGCGCAACCATTCCCCCACCACCCAGGCGACCGCCAGCATCAGCCAGCGCGCCACGGGCTTGCCAACGGGCAACATCACCACCGCCAACCCCGCAAAACCGGTGAACAGCGCTAAGCCAGCGGGCAGGGCGGTTGCCACCACCGGAATTGCCCAGCCGAACCGATCCGCATCCACCAAAAAGGCGTTGGAAATCCAATACAAACTGGGCACCAACATGCCAAAGCCAAACAGCCAGCCAAACAAAAAGCCGCGCCACCGCCGCCTTTCATGCAGCAGTTGCGCCAACAACAGGGTGCAGCATGGCCACAGCAGCCACCACCAGCTGGTCGGTTGAAACAGCAGGCTGGCCAGCCCGCCCGCCACCAACACCATCAACGCCCGCCATGGCCAGGCCAACGGGCAACGGTTCAGCAAATGGTCAACAGCATTGGTCATAGGGGATGCGCGGCGGTTAGGGGGTGGAGGTGGTAAGAGCAGCGTTGCCTGGCAACCGCGCCATCATGCCAGCCTTAGCCCCCCTAAGGGAACCGAAAAATATCATCAAAAACTGGCAGCTGTCAGAAAGCAGCGCAGGCGATAAAGGCGGGGGGCTTCTGTTGCCCGGTGCCCCCCAAACCGCGCTATCCAATCTTATGGCCTACTACCCTTTAGGGGGGTTCGGCCGAAGACTAGGCAGCGAGCGCCACCGGCATTGCTGCCGGCTGATTATCATTGGCACCTATAAGATTGACCCGATACGGCGGTATCATGCCGGGAAAAAACCAGTCTTTAATACGCCCCGTCAAAGCCTAAGTCACCCCCGCAACCCCATCCCGCCAAAGCCGAATGGTATATGGTGGAGGTGCCGGGTTCCGCCCCCGGGTCCGAAACGCCTATTACACAGATCATTTATTTCCATAGCTGCAAGCAGCAGTTGTATTCTAGCAAAAGTTTTTACCAAAATCCAGCAAATTGCATGACGGCTCGGGTAGGCTTTTCCCCATTGCCTTTGGTCATATCACCAATTGCATTGCAAACCACAGTTCGCTGTGGTAAAATCCCAATAAGGCAAAAGACGTGACAGATGTGGCCATGCCAAAACGGGTTATCCTTTATACCGATGCTAGGGGGCATGAACCTTTCACCGATTGGCTGTTGGGTTTGCGTGATGTCATGATTCGCAAACGTATCCTGGCGCGCGTTTCGCGTATGCAACAGGGTAACTATGGCGATTGTCAGCCCGTGGGGGAGGGGGTTCGTGAATTAAGGCTGTTTTTTGGAGCTGGCTATCGGGTGTATTTTGCAGAACACGGGGGTGATATTGTGGTGCTGCTTTGTGGTGGGGATAAAAACAGTCAAAACAACGATATTCAACAGGCCAAAACCTATTGGAGGGAGTATGTTAACCATGAGAAACTATAGAACTATTGCTGAGGTTGAGGAGGGGTATTTGCGCACCCATCCCGAAGAAATTGATGACTATGTTACCGTTTTGTTTGACGAATACGCGCAAAGCGGTGATACGGCCGCGTTGTTGGCATCACTGCGGGTGGTGGGGCGCGTAAAGGGGGTCAGCAATATTGCCGAATCCGCTGGCCTAAGCCGTAAGGGTGTGCAAAAAGCCCTATCCGAAAATGGCAACCCCCAGTTTGCAAGCGTTAACGCGATTTTGCATGCGATGGGCTATCGCCTGATGCCACAAAAACTGCCGTCGTCATCGCTACCTGCGCCTCTTTAAACCAGCCAATCATTGTTGTGAAAAAGCTTTCCTGTAAGGGGGGCACCGGCTTGCCTAAGGCGCCCTAGGTCTTTAGGTTGGGGGGGCAGCGATTGGGCAAATGTGCCGTCGCCTTTTTTTGTTTGGTTAAAATCGATGTCCACACCCGCCCGCTATAACACCCAAGATCGCAAACGCATTTCTGAGGTTTTGCAGGATGTGACCACGGGGTCGTCCGCCCCTCACATTACCATGCGGCAAATCGCCTTAAAGCTTGAGGATCGCGGCTTTGGCTTTCTGTTGCTGTTTGTTGCCCTGCCCAATTTGATTCCTGGCGGCATCCCGTTGATTTCCACCATTTTGGGTCTGCCTTTGTTGTGGATATCGGTGCAAATGCTGTTGGGGATGGCGCGGCCACGCTTTCCTGGTTGGATTGCCAATCGCCGCATGGGACGATCGGGGATGAAAAAGGTGATTACCAAGCTGGTGCCGATGATGCAAAAGCTGGAGAAACTCTTGCACCCCCGCCTAACCTGGGCATGCCATCGCGGCGGCGAAAGGGCGGCGGGTATTGTGGTCGCCTTGCTGGCCATCATCTTAATTTTGCCAATCCCGTTGGGCAACATGTTGCCGGCCTTTATGATTGTGGTCATCGCCCTGGGGCTGATTGAGCATGATGGGGTGGTGTTGCTGTTTGGGGTTATTTGTGGCCTGGCGGTCGTCGCGCTGTATGCGGGGGTGGTTGGCAAGATTTTGTGGCATATTGGCGAATATGCTGTGAATCTGATGGGAATGATCGTCTGATGTATCTGGATATTGTTGTTCTGCTGTTGTTGATTCTGGTCAACGGCCTGTTTGTATTGGCGGAAATGGCGGTGGTATCATCGCGCCGCACCCGATTGCAACAGGCGGCTGGCCAGGGCAATCATGGTGCCAAGGCGGCGTTAGCCCTGTTGGATCAGCCATCCCGCTTTTTCTCCACCGTTCAGATTGTCATTACCCTAATCGCCACCATTACCGGTGCTTTTGGTGCGACGGAGCTGGGGCATCATTTGGTGCCGGCGGTGCAACAAATTGCCTTGTTGGCGCCTTACGCCGATGCCATATCCTTTGGCCTGGTGGTGGTGGCGATTACCTTTTTCAGCCTGGTGTTGGGCGAATTGGTGCCCAAAAACCTGGCCTTGGCCAATGCGGAGCATTTTGCCGCTGCGCTTTCGCCTTTTATGGCCTTTCTGACCCGCCTGCTGCACCCTTTTAGCGTGGTGTTGGTATGGGTCAGCAATCGGCTGCTAAAGCTGTTGCCCACCCGTGATTCGCAACATCCCGCCGTCAGCGATGAGGAAATCAACATTTTGATGCAGCAGGGTTTTGAAGCTGGCCTGTTCCATGCCAAAGAAAAAGAAATGGTCGACATGGTGCTGCGTTTTGGCGATCGCAAGGTCAATTCGGTGATGACCCCGCGTACCCAGATCGTCTGGCTGGATCTGGCCAGCGATCCCGCTGAACAGAAGCAGGTGATTGCCAACAGCCTGCTTTCCCGCCTGCCGCTGATGCATACCAACACCGAACAGGTGGTCGGGGTGGTTGAGGTAAAAAAGCTGCTGGCGCAACAGTTGGCGGGGCTGCCCTTTGACCTGGGTGCGGTGGCCGATCCCGCCCTGTATGTGCCAGAAACCGCCCCCGCGATTCGGGCGCTGGAACTGATTAAGCAGCATCAGGCGGCGATGGCGCTGGTCGTTGATGAATATGGCGATATCCAGGGGTTGGTGACGGCGACTGACCTGGTCGAGGCCTTGGTAGGCGATCTGCCGTCTCTGGACGCCGATAACAGCCCGTCGGCGGTGCAGCGGGAGGATGGATCCTGGTTGATTGATGGTATCCTACCGCTGGCAGAGCTTAGCGTGCTGTTGCCCGACATGGCGATGCCAGAGGTTGAGGATGGGGGGGTTACCACCGTCGGCGGCCTGGTGATGCGCCAGCTGAAAAAGATTCCCGCCCCCGCTGATCATGTAACCATCGGTGGCTATCGGATTGAGGTGGTCGATATGGATGGCCGCCGCGTCGATAAGGTGTTGATTACCTTAGTTTAGAGGAGTTCATTAAAAACTTAGGGGCTGACACCTAACATGAGAAATGTTAGGGTGTTGGGATGTACATAAAGCATTGTAAGATATCATTAAATAAGCAGTTAGAGCTGCTAAAATTTTTTGTGGCGGGATCAACGGCGCGTACAGCGGCGGAAATGACCCAAATTCACCGAAATACGGCGATTAGATTTTTCCACAGATTGCGAGAGAAGATTGCCATTAAACAGCAAGATCGCATCGAGCAATTCTGTGGTAAAATTGAATTGGATGAGAGCTATTTTGGCGGACAACGAAAGGGCAAACGAGGGCGAGGGGCTAGCAATAAGGTGGCAGTTTTTGGCATCCTTAAGCGTGGCGGCAAGGTGTACACGCAGATTATCCTTAACGCCAAGGCTGACAGCTTAATGCCCATTATTCGTGATAAAATAGAACCAGATAGCATTGTTTACACAGATTGCTGGCGCGCCTATAACGCGCTTGATGTCTCAGAGTTTAAACATTATAGGATTAATCACAGCCAACTCTTTGCCCAAAATACTAATCACATTAACGGGATTGAAAACTTTTGGAATCAAGCAAAAAGACATATGCGCAAGTTCAACGGCATCCCCCAACAGCATTTCAATTTGTTCTTGAAAGAATGCGAATGGCGCTTTAATATTGGTTCACCTAAGGAGCAGCTTAAAGCTGAATTCAAGTTTGAAGTGCAACAAGGTGGATATTTTGGGTAAAGGCCTCAAGTGGGGTAAGCCAGTTGAGGTTTTTGCGGGGTGTAAGATTTTGGTTTAAAATGATTTCTTGATAATCCTCCTTAGAAATTTTCTTTA
>CAISOG010000194.1 GCA_903887035.1 uncultured Holosporaceae bacterium
CAAATAGAAGATAAATCCCCTCACACACCCAAAAAGTTTTTGCCTTAAGCCGCCCCGCACGGCTAGCCAAATCTGTTCGCTGCCGTTATGATGGGGAAAAGCAACCCCCCAACCTGTTTTTGCCGTGTCACCACAACCGCCCCCACCATCCTTAACGGTTAATGAGCCGTTGCATTTGCAATTCGATAACAACAGCCTGCTGCCCAATTTGTTTGGCCAGCATGAATCGAACCTGCACCAAATCGAAAAATCACTGGGCGTTACCCTGTCCACCCGCGGCAACCGCGTGGCGATTGCCGGTTCCCCCTCTATGGTGGAGGCCGCTCGTCAGGTGCTGATCCTGCTGTACGAACGCGCCAAGCGCGGTGTGGTGCTGGACGGGGGGGAGATTGATGCGGCGATTCGGGCGACAGCCACGGAGCCTGGCAACCAATTGTTTGTTGAGGGCGGCGGCATCAAAACCCGCAAACGCTATGTTGAACCACGCACCGCTGGCCAGCGCGCCTATGTTGAGGCGTTGCAGAAGCATGACATGGTGTTCGGGGTGGGGCCCGCCGGGACGGGCAAAACCTATCTGGCGATGGCGATGGGGGTGGCAATGTTGGCCGCCAATCAGGTTGATCGCATCATCCTGTCACGGCCAGCGGTTGAGGCGGGGGAGCGGTTGGGATTTCTGCCCGGCGATCTTAAGGAAAAGGTTGATCCCTATCTGCGGCCGCTGTACGACGCGCTGTACGACATGATGCCGTCGGATCAGGCCGCCAGGCGGATGGAAACGGGGGAGATTGAAATTGCGCCGCTGGCCTTTATGCGTGGCCGCACCCTGCACCACGCCTATGTAATTTTGGATGAGGCGCAAAACAGTACCGCCGCGCAAATGAAGATGTTCCTGACCCGTTTGGGGGAGGGGAGTAAGATGGTGATTACGGGGGATCTGACCCAAATCGACCTGCCATCGGGGCAACGGTCAGGCCTGGCGGAGGCGGTTGATATTCTGAACGGCGTGCCCGGCATTGCCATTACCCGCTTCACGGATCAGGATGTTGTGCGTCACCCGTTGGTCGGTCGTATTATTAGAGCCTATGACGCAAAATCCTGATTTGGCTATGCCGCCCAACATCCCGATAAATCTGATCATTGATGATGCCGATTGGGAGCAGATGTTGCCCGATGCGTTGGCTATCGCAGGGCAGGCGTGGCAGCAGGTGGCGGCTGTGCAGCTTGAGCTGACCAAGCATCGGATCGATATCGTGTTGGCGGATGACGACCTGCTGCACCAACTCAACCGCGATCATCGGGGGCGGGATAAGCCCACCAACGTGCTGTCCTTCTCCTACAGCGATGACGATGCGCCCCCCATACCCGCCACACAATTGGCTGATGTGCTAGCTGATCAACCAACGGGGGAGCTGTATTTGGCTGCGGGCGTGGTGTCGGCTGAGGCGGCGGCGGGGGGGCTGTCGATAGCGGATCATTTCGCCCATTTGATTGTTCACGGTTTGTTGCATTTGTTGGGTTATGATCATGAGCTGGATGAGGAAGCGGAGGAAATGGAAGCCTTGGAGACACAAATTCTGGCGCAAATGGGCATTGCCAACCCCTATCACGATTGCGACACCAATCATTCGACACAAGGCAGAAATCCATTATGACCACTATTTGGCGCAACATTGTTCATAAACTTAGGCCTGAATCGGGCGAGCCAGGCCTCCGCGCCGCCCTGGAAGGGCTGATTGAGGATCATACCGATAACACCCGCCCCCTGGGGGAGGAGGAGAGGGAGCTGATCGCCAACACCATTAAGCTGCGCAACCTGACCGTGCGCGATGTGATGGTGCCCCGCCCCGACATTCTGGCGATTGATGAGGATGCGACGATTAAGGATTATTTGGCGTTGCAGGGGGAGGATGGCTTTTCCCGCCTGCCCGTATTTCGGGAAACCTTGGATAACGTTATCGGCATGGTGCATATCAAAGACCTGCTGCCGCACTGGGGCGAAACCGCGACACCGATTAAAGACCTGATCCGTGAGGTTTTGTATGTGCCGCCATCGATGCAGGCCTATGATTTGCTGTTCCAGATGAAGCTAACCCGCACCCATTTGGCGGTGGTGGTGGATGAATTTGGTGGCACCGACGGCCTGGTCACCATTTCCGACCTGATTGAGGAAATTGTTGGCGAAATTGAGGATGAGCATGACGCGGCGGATCAGGGCAACATCTCCAGCCGCAACGATGGCAGCTTTTTTGTGCGCGCCCGCACCCCGTTGGAGGAGTTGGATCAATCGCTGGGGTTGCATTTGGCCGAAGAGGTTGAGGAGGATATCGACACCGTTGGCGGCCTGGTCAGCACCCTGGCGGGGGAAATTCCCAAGCGGGGGCAGGTGGTCGAACTGCCCGAAAAAAACTTGAGCTTTGAGGTGTTGGATGGCGACGGCCGCCGCCTTAAATGGCTGCGGGTTTGGTTGAATGCTGGCTCTGGTGCTGATGCTGATAATGGGGCTGGGGCGGGAGGGGGCACGGCTTCCTAAGGCTAGGGCTTTTCTGCTTCTTTTCTGTTAGCACCACTCCGTTATCATCCTAGCTCCGTTATTGCCGCCTTTCCGTTGTCATCCTACCCCCTGTGGGTAGGATCCATGCGATGCTAAGGCCTGAAAAACGGCTAGGATTTGAGATCCTACCCATAAAGGGTAGGATGACATTGATCCCCATCACTCCGTTGTCATTCTCCCCCTTGTGGGGAGAATCCATGCGGCGGCGCGGCCTGGTTGCGTTCTGGATGTCGCTGGACTCCCGCCTGCGCGGGAGTGACGACTTTTTTTGTTGCTCCACCATCCCCACCACTCTGCTGTCATCCTACCCCCAAGAAATTTAAATGTTGGGTAGGATCTCCTTATATCCCCCGCGCCGCTTAGTTGACGGCTATGATTTGAGATTCTTCCCACAAGGGGGAGAATGACATATTGAGGTTGATAGAAGGGTAGGATGACATTGAGATGCGGGTGCAGCCAGCCAATTTCTGTACTCTATTATCATCCTCCGCGCAGGCGGAGGATCCAGCATCCTGCTATCAGCGACCTTCTGGCTACCAACAACTGTGCCGTCTACCCCCTACTTTTTGCCGCCGCCCTGATCCATGAACTTAAAGAATCGACTGTTGGGGGACAGGATAAGGCTGGTATCGCTGTTGGCCAGGCTGTTGCGATAAGCCTCCAACGAACGGTAATAGCTGTAAAATTCGGGATCAATGTTCAGGGCGTCGGCATAGTTTTTAATCGCCTCCGCATCACCCTCCCCCCGCAATTTTTGCGCATCGCGAGTGGCCTCAGCCAACAGGATGGTGCGCTCACGGTCGGCGTTGGCACGAATTTCCGCCCCCATTTGTGCGCCCTTAGCACGAAATTCTTTGGCTTCACGATCCCGCTCACTGATCATGCGGTTGTATATAGCCTGGCTGGTTTCCTGCGGCAGGTCGGCGCGGCGAATTCGCACATCGACAATCTCTATGCCAAAGGGGCGACTCGCCTCACCCACCTCACCGCGAATATCGGCCATAATCCGCACCCGATCGTCCGACAACACGCTGCCCAGGCTGACATTGCCCAACACCCGCCGCACGCTGGAATCAATAATGTTGCTAAGGCGAATATCGGCGTTGTTCTCATTCCGCACGGTTTGGAAAAATTTCAACGGATCCTTGATGGCATAGCGGGCAAAGGTATCCACCTCAATCCGCTTTTGGTCGGCCAGGGTGATTTGCTTGCCGGACGGTTCCACATCCAACAACCGCTTATCAAAGCGCATCACCTCCTCCCACGGCAATTTGGCCTTAAGCCCGGGGGTTTGGATAACCCGTTTGGCCTCACCAAATTGCAGGACAAGTGCCTGTTCCGTCTCCTGAATCGTGAACAGGCTGCTGCTGACCAGCATCAACAGGGCAAAGCCTGCAAACAGGGCGATCAATTGTTGCCTAGGCATTAGCGGCCTCCATCAGTTTTTGGTGGGTTGCTGGCCAGTGCGCCGCCAGATCCGTTCCCCAGGCCGTTCAGCGGCAGATAGGGAACCACCCCGTGACTGGATGCGGATGGATCCACCACCACCTTGCGGGCGTTTTTCAACACCTGCTCCATAGTTTCCAGATACATCCGTTCCCGCGTGACCTCCCGCGAGGATTTGTAGGCGTTGTACACCGATAGATAGCGTTCGGCATCCCCCTTAGCGGCATTAATCACCTGTTCGCGATAGGCGGCGGCATCCTGACGGAATTTGGCCGCCTCCCCCCGGGCGCGGGGCAGAATGTCGTTGCGATAGCCCTCAGCCTCATTGGCCATCCGTTCCATATCGGCGCGGGCGCGTTGCACCTCATTAAAGGCATCGACGACTTGCGATGGGGGATCCACCGCCTGCAACTGCACCTGGCTGATGGTAATGCCGGATTGATACTCATCCAACAGCCGTTGCATCAGCGATTGCACATCGATTTCAATGCGGTTACGCCCCTCCGTAAAGGCTTTTTGGATGGCGGTCTGGCCGATAATTTCCCGCATCGCGCTTTGCGACACCATCTGAATGGTTTTTTCAGGATCCTGCAGGCGGAACAAAAACTTTTCCGGGTCACCAATCCGCCACAACACGGTAAAATCTATATCCACCAAATTTTCATCGCCCGTCAGCATGATGTTGGTGCCGCGATCATCACGATTGGCATCCTTGCTGCGCCGCGTTTCAGAGGTTGGGCGCGACCCAATTTCCAGGCGGTTTTCGCGGGTAACATAGGGCAACTTCACCGATTCGATGGGATAGGGTAGGTGAAAGCGCAAGCCAGGCTGGGTGGTGCGAACATAGGCACCAAAGCGCAGCACGACGCCCTGCTGATCCGGCTGAACCCGATAAAGTCCTGTGGAGAGCCACAGCAGCAGGAACACGAGGCCAGCCAGCAACAGCCCCTGCCGGCCACTGCCCGCGCTGCTACCACCACCTGCACCGCCAGCAAAAAATGGGCGCAACTTTTGCTGCAGCTGACGCAACAGATCTTCCAGGTCGGGGCCACCACTGCCACCACCGCCGCCAGGGCTGGGGCGACGGGGAGGCTCCTCAGGGCGACGACCACCACCGCTGCCTGCTCCCCAAGGGTTGCCACCATTGCCAGTCCCCCAGGGATTGTTCATATGTTTCCACATTATCAAAGCTTCTTTGTATGACTTGGTTGGTGACAATCCACCATTTCACCCAATAGGGTGAGCAGGCCAATTGCCGTTAAATTGCTTTGGCACTATAAAGGCCATATCGACGGCTGACAAGTTTTATGACAAGCCTACTTAACGGCTGTTTTGAGAATTGTTGGCCAGAAATTTGCCATCATGGAATGCGCAAAAATAAATTGTATAGCCCCGAGTAAATTCCTTTAATGGTTGATTTATCCCCCCAGCTTCATGAGCAAGTTACGGCTATTTTGGTGGCCAGCGGATCAGGGGATGCCGCATCGCCCGCCAATGCGCGGCTGGAACATCTGGCCGTTGGGGATGGCCAAATTCGTCTGCTGCTCAGTGTGCCGCCGCCAGAGGTTGCGCGGCTGGGCAGTCGGTTGGAGGATTGGCGGCTGACGCTGCTGGCGGTTTTGACGAAACAATGGCCAGCCTATCAAATTCAACTGGCACTGACCATGCATCAGGATACGCATCAGGAAGCTGTTGCCCCGACGATTAAGTCTAAGCCCGCACCTACCAAGACCACGCCACCCCCGAACCGTACCAGCCTGCTGCCGCCCCAGATTGCGCGGGTTATCGCGGTGGCCAGCGGTAAGGGCGGGGTGGGGAAATCGACCACCGCGCTGAACCTGGCGATTGCCTTTGGGCAATTGGGGTGGCGGGTCGGGTTGTTGGATGCGGATATCTATGGCCCCAGTCTGCCGCGTTTAATCGGTCAGCAGCACACGCGCTTAGCCGCGCAACCTGTTGACCCTGATGCAGGTAAGCCCCCCCGTCCGCCTCTGCCCACCGTGCTCTTTGCGGGGGTGGCCTGTATGTCCATGGGGTTTTTGGTGGCGGAGGAGGAGCCGATTATCTGGCGGGGCCCGATGGTGATGGGAGCGGTGCAGCAGCTGTTTAGTGATGTCGATTGGCCTGCACTGGATCTGTTGGTGGTTGATATGCCTCCCGGCACGGGCGATGCCCACCTGACGTTGGTGCAGCGGGTGCCGCTGAACGGCGCCATCATTGTGTCGACGCCGCAGGATTTGGCGCTGATTGATGCGCGCAAGGGCTTGGCGATGTTCCAACGCACGCAGGTGCCGGTGTTGGGCATGATCGAGAACATGAGCCTGTTTCACTGTTCCTATTGCGGCCAGCATACCCCGATTTTTGGCCATGGCGGGGCGCAGGCAACGGCGCAGGCTTTGGGCATTCCCTTTTTGGGCGCACTACCGCTGGATCCCGCCATCATGCTGGCCAGTGAGGCGGGGCAGCCTATCACCATGACTCAGCCTGATCATCCCGCCAGCCAAGCCTATCGCCAAATTGCCGAACGCTGCCGCCAGCAGCTGGAATGTTGATAATAGTTATCGGTTGTGCAATAATAATCGATATGAAAA
>CAISOG010000195.1 GCA_903887035.1 uncultured Holosporaceae bacterium
ACCCTTGGCGGCCTTGGCGAACCGTGAAGCCTGGCAAAACTTGGCCAACAGCACGGGTGGGCAAGTGTTTGAGGCGGCCACGGCACCCTTTACGCCCCCCGATGCGATTCAGTTGGTGTCGGCGCAGCAACCAGCGCCCAGCGAGAACAGCCTGTGGCTTAGGCGGGCGGAGGTGGAGCAATTGGTTGGCAGTCAATCCCGACCGCTGCTGCCATTGGCGGCTTGGCTGATACCCGCCGCCCTTCTGCTTCTGCTGGCCTGGCGGGGACGGTTGCGCCGCCTGTGATAGATGCTATCTTAGGATGTGACAGCTGCATATTCCCGCATGAAGGCCGTGGCAAAATGGCAACAGTTTGGACAAAAGTTAACAAATTCTTACCGCAAACGACTTGCGGTTAACGGCCAAACATGACCCATAATAGGAACAGCGCTTTTATGCTGAAAGTCCTTTTCACTTGTTAACAATGGTAATGCCGATGCTAAGCGGCTCAATGGATTCTTTTTGTGCTCATGACCAATCGCTGGCGACCCCCTTGGCGACCCATACCGCACTGTTAAAAGACCATGCCCTGATTTTGGGGGAGCGGTTGGATCAAAGCTATACCCTGAGCGGTATTGACCTGTTGTGGGCGGCGAAAACCAACAGTCAACGAGTTGGGTGGTATTGCCAGATTTATAATCAGTATCAGCAATGTTTTGGTGGTCAGGCATCTTTTGGCCTGTCTGGTGAGATTCTAAGCCTAGCGCCTGAGGTGCGAGATAGGCATTTGCAGGTGCAACTTAGCGCAATGCGTGAGGTGGATCGTTTCTTTGAACTGTTCTATCAGACCCAGGTGTTGTCGGCGGAGTTGGTGAATCATACCATGCTGCAGCAGCCCCAAGGCTTTTTCCTATCCATGCCCAACGGGCTATACCCCTTTGTGTCGGCATCGGATCATGCGGATACCTTGTTCCAATTGATTGTCGGCAATCAGTTGGCCTACAGCACGTTTCGGCACTGGTGGCAGTTGTTAAAAAAACCTGCCAACGATCAGCCGTCAGGTGCCATGACTGGTCAACAGCGGCGATTCACCTTGACGGTAGCCAGCCAGGTTTTGCAGAAACTGGCCACGGTGTATCACCATCATTTGCAACAATTGCAGGAACAGGGTTGCCGCCAGCCCAGCACCCTTAGCCTGTTGGGAAATACCTTTTGTCATTCCCATTGGAATCACGAAGAAAACCTTAAAAAGCAATATGATATTCCAAGTTGGCGCAACGTTTCCCTGCGGTTGACGGATTTTTGCACGGCTTATACCGATTACGCGCAGGAGGCGATGACCGCCGGCGTGATGGAGCGTCGCCATTTTCTGGCCATGTTGGCCAATTTGCAGAAAAACCCCTATTTCAGTGACCATGAGCGCAAAATGCTGTTCGGCGCTGTCACTGACACCACCGTGACCATGCAATCTGAGGCCAAAGCGAAAATGGCTATGCGGCCACAACGTCCCTATCCCCATGGTTATGGCGTGGCCAGCGCGGGGCAAAAGGTGGCGGCATTGCGCGGTCAGGTTGGCACGCCCCCCGCGGCCAGCCAGCCAGCCCATCAACATCCCACCGCATGCCCCCTGACTGCACGTCGAATGGTTGAGGGGAATTTTACCGATGGGGCTGGCCTTACCCTGCAATAAGCGGTTGAGGTGTCAGGCCTGCTCAGCGATTTTGTGATCCAAATATTTGTCCAACATCGTCTTGAGCGTGTTTTTTTTCAGCGGCTTGGTCAGGTAATCTTTCATCCCCGCCGCTAGGCATTTTTCGCGATCCCCGACCATCGCATGCGCCGTCAACGCGATGATGGGAATGGTGCGATAGCTGCCCTCCTGCTGTTTTTGGGTAATGGCTTGGGCGGCCTGATAGCCATCCATGACCGGCATTTGGCAATCCATCAGAATCAAATCGATGCTGGCGTCACCCGCTTTTGCCAACGCCTCTGCCCCATCTTTGGCCAACACCACTTGGAAGCCCAGGTTGACCAAAAACTCCTCAGCGATGCGTTGGTTGAAAATAACATCTTCGGCCACCAGCACTTTGGCTAAGGGAGCACGGTTGGGGGTCGTGGTGTTTTGGATGGGGCGGTCATGCGCGGGGGCGCCATAAGATTCGTTTAGGCTTTTTAGTAAGGGTAAGGGCATCAGGGGGGGATTAAGCTGATAAATCTGCTGCTGCTCCAGTAACAGCTGTTGCA
>CAISOG010000196.1 GCA_903887035.1 uncultured Holosporaceae bacterium
GGATATTTGTCATGCATCAGGCAGCTAAGGTCGGCGCCATCGTCCAGAATCATGTTGGGTGTCCAGCCGTCGGGGCCATGGATGGTTTGCTCGATGCACCATTCATACTCCTCCTCCGTTTCGCCTTTCCAAGCAAACACGGGGATGCCCGCCGCCGCGATTGCCGCCGCCGCCTGATCCACGGTGGAATAGATGTTGCAACTGCTCCAACGCACCGACGCGCCCAGCTGTACCAGGGTTTCGATCAGCACGGCGGTTTCGGTGGTCATGTGCAGGCAGCCTGCAATCCGTGCGCCTTTCAGCGGCTGTTTGCCAGCGTATTCGGCACGCAGCGCCATCAGGCCGGGCATCTGGCTTTCGGCCAGGCTGATTTCCCGCCGACCCCAGGCCGCCAGGGTGATATCGGCAACTTTATAGTCTTGGTTGGCGGCCAGTTGGGCTGCGGTAGCGGCTTGGGTCATCGGTTTGGTCTCCCTGAAGAAAAAAATTAATCTGGCAACAGATGTTGCATAAGACAGCGACAAAAGAAAGAGCCTAGAGCATTTTCCATTTAGCCCTACACGTCGTCATGCTACGGACTCGCCGTGCTCACGTATTTCCGTATACGCTCCGCGCGGCTTGCCTTGCCTTCCTAGTGTAAAACTAAAGCGAAAACGCTCTAAATCTTTTCCAATTCGATGACAAAGCGGCCACCGATAACCGCGGCATCATCGGTGGCATGGCGATTTTCGGCATAGATGCGCCCGCCAAAGGCCTCAACAATCTGCCGCGAAATGCTAAGCCCCAGGCCAGAGTGGCGGCCAAATTTCTCGCTGGCGGGGCGTTCGGTGTAAAAGCGGTTGAAAATATCCTCAAGATTGGCGGGCGGAATACCGGGCCCCTCATCACTGATCGCCAATTGCAATCGGTTGCTATCGGGCAGGTCAATCAGGGTGATGGTGATGGTGCCCTCCGGCGGACTAAAGGACATCGCATTGCCCAGCAGGTTATGCAAAACCTGCAACAGGCGGCCTTCGATACCCTCAATGATGCATGGCTCCTCAGCCTCAATCTTCAGCACCAAAAAGGGGCCATTGGGATAGCTGGCGCTGTGCCGCTCACTCAGCTGTTCCAGCAGGGGCAGAATCTCAACCGGCTCAAAGGCGCGCCGTTGCAGCTCAGCGTCCAGGCGTGAGGAATCGGCAATATCGCTGATTAAACGATCCAGGCGCTTAACATCCTCCATAATAATGTCGGCCAGGCGCCGCCGCTTCGCCGGATCCTGTATTTTCTGCAGGGTTTCAAAAGCGCTGCGGATCGAGTTCAGCGGGTTTTTCAGCTCATGACTAACATCGGCGGCAAAACGTTCCATCGCGGTAATCCGTTGCCACAGGGCGCTGGTCATCGCTTCGAACACCCGCGCCAAATCGCCAATCTCATCCCCGCGTTTCAGCAAGCCACCCATCATGGTCTGGCGTTGGCCGTGCCGCACCCGTTCAGCGGTCAAGGCCAGGCGGCGAATCGGTTGGGTCAGGGTGCCCGCCAGGTAAAAGGACAACAGCACGCTGATCGCCAAGCTGCCACCCAGCAGGCGCAACAAATCCTTGCGAATATCGTGCAGGGCGCGATCAATCTGTTCGCCGCCAGCAATCAGCACCAGGGTGCCGACCACCTGGTGATAGCGCTGCACGGGCACCGCAACGCTAAGCACCA
>CAISOG010000197.1 GCA_903887035.1 uncultured Holosporaceae bacterium
ATCACCACCACCTGGTCGGCCAGCCTGCGCACCATCGACAAATGGTGGCTGATCAACAACAGGCTAAGTTTTTGCTGCTGCTGCAGGGTTTTCAGCAGTTCCATCAGGCCTTCGCGGCTGTCCGCGTCCAGGGCGGTGGTCGGCTCATCCAGAATCAACAGGCTGGGTCGGTTGGCCAGCGCCATTGCCAACAGCACCCGTTGCCGTTGCCCGCCCGACAATTGGTGTGGATAGGCGGCCAGGATGCGGCGCAGGGTCGCCGCGCTGTCGGCCAAGCCCACCTGTGCCATCGCATCTTGTGCGATTGACAACGCCTGGCGCGGGGTTAGCCGTTGGTGAATCGTTACCGCCTCGGTCAGCTGGCGGTGAATGCGGTGGAGCGGGTTAAGGGCGGTCATCGGCTCCTGAAACACCATCGCCACCCGTTGCCCCCGCGCCTGGCTCATCAGGTCTTCGGGCAGGCTGAGCAAGTCTTGGCCATCCAGGCTAACGATTCCCCCCACGCTGGTCTGGTTGGGCAGCAGGCGCATCAGGGCAAGGCCGACACTCGATTTGCCGCTGCCACTGGCGCCCACCAGCGCCAGAGTCTGCCCCGCCATCAATTCACAGCTTAACCCCTGCACCGCCGTGGTCGTCTGGCCGCCATGGTGATAGGTCACCCGCAGGTCGTGAATTTTAAGCAGGGGTGGGTTGGTCATCGCGGCCTACCCCTTACGCGGGTCAAAGGCATCGCGCAACCCTTCACCCACAAAGGTCAGCAGGCTTAGGGTGATGGCCAGAATAAAGAATCCCGCCAGCCCCAGCCAGGGTGCCTGCAAATTCCCCTTGCCCTGCGCCAACAGCTCCCCCAGTGATGGCGTGCCAACCGGCAGCCCCAGGCCGAGGAAGTCTAGGGAGGTCAGGGTGGTCATTGCCCCGCTGAGCATAAAGGGCAGAAAGGTCAGGGTGGCGATCAGGGCGTTGGGCAGGACGTGTCGCCACAAAATGGTTGGCGTGCTGACCCCCAACACTTGGGCGGCGCGGACATAATCGAAATTGCGCACCCGCAGCGTTTCCGCCCGCACCAGGCTGACCAACCCCATCCAGCTGAACAGCAACAAAAAGCCCAACAGCCACCAAAAACTGGGCGCGATAACGCTGGCCAAAATCATCAGCAGGTACAGGCCGGGCATGCCCGACCAGATCTCAAGAAACCGTTGCAGCAGCAGGTCGGTCATCCCGCCCACATAACCCTGCACCAACCCCGCCGTCACCCCAATCACCACGCTGCCCGTGGTTAGCAGGATAGCAAACAGCAGCGATAGGCGCAGGCCATAGAGCAAGCGCGCCACCACATCGCGGCCACGATCATCGGTGCCCAGCCAGTGACGGGTGGATGGCGCCACCGGCACTGGTTGTTGCAGCCCCAGGTCGATGGTGTCATAGCGAAAGGGAATGACCGGCCAAATCGCCCAGCCGCGCTGATCAATCATTTGCCGCACAAAGGGATCGCGATAGTCGGCGGCGGTCGGAAACTCCCCCCCCAAATCCCGCTCGGTATAATTTTGCAGCACGGGGATGTACAGCTGACCATCCAGGTTTAGGACGATGGGGCGATCATTGGCCACCAGCTCCGCCGCCAGGCTGAACCCCATCAGGATCAGCAACAGGCGCCAGCTGAACACCGCGCGGCGGTTGGCGCGAAAGTTGTGCAGCCGCCGCCTGGCCAGCGGGGAAAGGGTGGGGCGGGGGATGGAAAATCGAATGGCCATAACCTGTATTTTGCAGGCAATTGCCCAAAGCGCAACTGGCTGGACATGGGGTTGG
>CAISOG010000198.1 GCA_903887035.1 uncultured Holosporaceae bacterium
ATGCGTTGTGTTAAGCTATGACATCAAAGCTGGCCTGTCGTTCTGAAAATAAGGTTGGCTTGGCGCTGTCGGCGCTGGGGTGAACTGTTCCATCATGTGAGAGTTATTGTGAAATCATATCTTTTTTGTTTCGTGCTGTTTCTTGGCCTGGTTAATGGTCTGGCTATCCAACCTGTGGCGGCGGCCGAAACGCCCGCCAAAACGCCCGCCACTGGCAATGCCGATTTGTACGAACAACTGAACCTGTTTGGCGATGTGTACAATAAGGTGCGGGATGATTACGTTGAGGAAGTGACCGATAAGAAATTGATGGAAAACGCCATCAACGGCATGTTGGTATCCCTGGATCCCCATTCCAGCTATATGAACGAAGACGATTTTCGTGACATGCAGGTGCAAACTCGTGGCAGCTTTGGGGGATTAGGCCTGGAGGTCACGCAGGATAACGGCCTGGTTAAGGTGGTGTCGCCAATTGATGATACCCCCGCGGCAAAGGCTGGCTTGCAACCTGGCGACCTGATTACCCACCTAGATGGTCAACCTGTGATGGGAATGGGGCTGAACGATGCGGTGGAAAAAATGCGTGGCCAGCCAGGCAGTGCGATTAAACTTAGCATTCGGCGTGGTACCAAGGAACCTTTTGATGTCACCCTGACCCGCGCGGTTATCAAAATTGTGTCGGTGCGGTCACGGATGATTCAGGATGTCGGCTATCTGCGCGTGACCGTCTTTAATGAACAAACTGAAGTTGGGGTCAGAAAGGCCGCTGAAGAGCTGAAACATGCCAACAAAAATGGCCTGACCGGTTTGGTGCTGGATCTGCGCAACAATCCTGGCGGCCTGTTGGATCAGGCGGTCAGCGTGTCGGATGACTTTTTGGATGCGGGGGAGATTGTGTCGACCCGTGGCCGTAAAAAAGAGGAGGGGCAGCGCTTTTTTGCCAAAACAGGCGAGCTGTTTCCGAATGTTCCCATGGTGGTGTTGATTAATGGCGGATCCGCATCCGCCGCCGAAATTGTCGCGGGCGCGTTGCAGGATCATCATCGCGCCGTGGTGGTGGGCAGCAAGTCTTTTGGTAAGGGTTCGGTGCAAACCGTTATCCCCCTGCCCGGTCATGGCGCCATGCGGTTGACCACCGCCCGCTACTACACCCCATCTGGCCGTTCGATTCAAAACACGGGGATTGAGCCAGACATCACCGTTCCGCCCGCCAAAGTGGAATTGGTGGATGAATCCAAACGCAAACGCGAAGCCGATTTGCCAGGCGCCCTGAACAACGATCAGCTGAAAACGCAGCCGAAAGAGGGTGGCAGCAAGGGTGATAGCAAGGGTGATAGCAAGGATAGCGGCGCCAGCAGGGCTACGCCCGCTGATGATGCGCCCGCCGCCCAGGATAACAGCGGTGCCAAGGATGCTGAGGATTATCAGCTGTCACGGGCGGTCGATCTGTTGCGGGGTTTGTCAAAATTCCAACAAGTGAATGGCGCTTCCCCAAGTGCTGCCAAGCCCAACGCATCGTCGTCGTCATCGGCACAACCCTAA
>CAISOG010000199.1 GCA_903887035.1 uncultured Holosporaceae bacterium
AAGAAATACATAGAAGATCAGGAAGATACGCCGGAAGGATTTAAGGTGTGGGATGAGGTTCTGCACGGTGGGACGGCGTCAGCCGCGCCTGCCTTTAGGCCGATACCCAAACCCTCGTCTTTAGACGAGGGTGGTTGATTTTTGTCTTTAACAATCCCCCCGCCACCTCAGCGGGCTATCACGACCTAAGCCGCGCATTTGAACCATGCAGTTTAGCGCCCTATGCCATCGCCAACTCCTGGCGCCAGATGCTGACATACGCCGCGCAACATGGAATCCCTAAATTTGAAAAAGTGCTGGTTGCTGGACAATATGACTATCCCAAAGGGCTTTACTTTGGAGGTCGTGAAGAATCCTGGTCACGACAAACATGGAAACAAATCGTATCCACCCATGTTACCAACGCCAATCCCACTGATATTCATCATGTTGATATTCATACGGGCTATGGCCTCTATGGCGCGTTCCAAACTTTGCCGCATCAGGAATACAGCAACCAATCACTTGCACCCGATGGTGGCACGGTTGAATCATCATTTCCTAATAACAGTGGCGATATTTTAGGTTTTTGGCCGCAACTAATTTCTGGCTGCCGCAATGTTACGATAATCCCGCGGGCCGTTGAAATCGGCACATCACCAATAGGTGGGTTTGATGTCATGCAGGCAATGCTGTGCCGCAATGCCCTTCGATTCAATCACGATGATGATTACCCAGGGGCACAGCAAACAATAAATTTCATGCGGGATGTCTTTACCCCGCGGGATCCCGTATGGCGACAAAATGCCCTTAAAAACGGCATGAATTTTTTTCGCAGTCTATATGAACGCTGTGCTTCGCGCTGATGCCCTACAGAAATGACGGCAGGTATAGAAATCCATCAAAAAAAGCTGACAGCGCCGCAAAAGCCCGTTATGGTGGTGGCAAAGCATACCCCCTAACCCCCAATTTGACGGAAGACCCATGCAATTTTTTCTCGACAGTGCTGATATTCAACAAATTGCTGAGCTGACCGCCATTGGCTTGGTGGATGGTATCACCACCAACCCGACCATTTTGGCTAAGGCCAACCGCCCTTACTTACAAATCGTTAAGGAAATTTGCGCGATCGTCAGCGGCCCTGTGAGTGTTGAGGTGATTGCAACCGACCACCCCACCATGCTTAAGGAGGCGTTGATTATCGCCGAGCTGGCCGACAATGTGGTGGTCAAACTGCCCCTAACCCCGCCAGGCCTGCAAACTTGTAAGGAACTTAGCCAGCGGCAAATCCAAACCAACGTCACCCTGTGTTTTTCAGCCTCGCAAGCCATTTTGGCGGCTAAGGCTGGCGCAACCTATGTTTCCCCCTTTGTTGGGCGGCTGGATGATGTTGGCCAGGACGGATTGGTGCTGATTGGTGAAATTCGTGCGATTTACGACCAATATCCCGATTTCAACACCAACATTCTGGCTGCCAGTATTCGTCACCCCATCCATGTGGTTGAATCGGCCAAGATGGGGGCGGATGTGGCCACCATGCCGCCATCCGTACTGCAACAAATGTTCAAACATCCCCTGACCGATAGGGGGTTGGAGCAGTTCTCAGCCGATTGGGCGAAGACGGGGCAAACCATTCTGGCCGCCGCGTAAGCCATCAGGGCAAATTGACCCATCCAAAAAAAGACAACCTGTCAAAAGACAAAAATCGCATCAAAGCCATTGGCATCTGGCCAAGGCTTGGCTAAGGTAAATTCTTGATGCCAAGCTGCGTCACCTTCTTGTTTATCCTGCCGCCCTTTTGTTAGAGAATTAGTGCAATGTTGTCACGCCTTCTTGGATTTTTGTCAGCTGATATGGCCATTGACCTTGGCACCGCCAACACCCTGGTATTTGTGCGGGGGCGCGGAATCGTCCTGAACGAACCATCGGTGGTGGCGATTGCCAATGTTCGCGGCAAAACCCAGGTGTTGGCAGTGGGGGAGGAGGCGAAATTGATGCTGGGTCGTACGCCTGGCTATATTCACGCTGTCCGCCCCCTGCAAGATGGAGTAATTGCCGATTTTGAAGTGGCGGAGGAGATGATTAAGCATTTTATCCGCAAGGTACACAACCGCCGCGGCTTTGCCAGCCCACAAGTCATCATTTGCGTGCCATCAGGTTCCACCGCAGTTGAACGGCGCGCCATTCAGGAATCCGCCCAAAGTGCGGGCGCCCGCCGAGTGTTTTTGATTGAGGAGCCGATGGCGGCGGCGATTGGCGCAGGTCTGCCCGTAACCGAGCCGACGGGTTCGATGGTGGTGGATATTGGTGGCGGCACAACTGAGGTTGCCGTTTTATCGCTAGGCGGCATTGTCTATGCCCGCTCCGTCCGGGTTGGCGGCGACAAAATGGATGAAGCGATTATCAACTATATCCGCAAATTGCATAACCTGCTGATTGGTGAATCGACGGCTGAGATGATTAAGAAGCAGATTGGGTCGGCCTGTCCGCCATTGACGGGGGGTGACGGCCGCACCATGTCTATTAAGGGGCGCAATTTGCTGAATGGTATCCCTAAGGAAATCACTATTACCGAGCGGCAAATCGCCGAAAGCCTGGCGGAGCCTGTTGCGACCATTATCGATGCGGTGCGGGTTGCGTTAGAGAATACAGCGCCCGAACTGGCGGCCGATATTGTTGATAAGGGCATCGTGCTGACCGGTGGTGGAGCCCTGCTGACCAACCTGGATCACGTGTTGCGGCAATCAACTGGCCTGCCTGTATCCGTGGCTGAAGATGCTCTTAGCTGTGTTGTGCTGGGTACGGGTCGATGCCTGGATGAAATGAAGGCCATGGCGAATGTGTTATTAAGTTATTAAGCAAATCGTTGTAAAATAAAATTTCTTTTGCGGCAATTAAGGGTTACGGGTTATGGAATCATCCCGGTTTTTTAGACGGGCTTTTCAGGCAAATACCAGCCGCCGTTGGCAACGGTGGCAAGCCAACATCGTGATTTGCCTGGTGGTGGCTCTGTTGGTTACCCAATTTTTATCCAGCAAAAAGAATTTGATGCAGGGGCATTCCCTGAAACAACTGGATGACGTGCTGGTCAGCTATCTTACCCCCGTGCAGCAAGCTCGTCAGAGCGTTATGGCGGAGGCTTTAAGCATCGGGAATTGGATCGATTCCCAAAACGCTAACAGCGCCCTGGCCACCGAAAATAAGGCTTTGCGTGAACAGCTAAGGATTGCTGAACAGGCGGTTGAGGAAAATACGGTCTTACGGGGTCTGTTGAATATGACCACTGAGCAAGCCTGGACGGTGGCAACCGCGCG
>CAISOG010000200.1 GCA_903887035.1 uncultured Holosporaceae bacterium
AAGAAATACATAGAAGATCAGGAAGATACGCCGGAAGGATTTAAGGTGTGGGATGAGGTTCTGCACGGTGGGACGGCGTCAGCCGCGCCTGCCTTTAGGCCGATACCCAAACCCTCGTCTTTAGACGAGGGTGGTTGATTTGACCGACATGGAAACCCTGGCCGCCGCCCAAACCATTGCCGCGTTGAATTTGGATGTATTGGTGGAGCTGGATGGCCACCATATGTCATCCAATACGCTTGAGATTTTGGCCTATCCGGGTATTGCGCGGGTGCGTACCAGCTATTTGGGCTATGCCGCCACCACGGGGTTGCCATTGGATGCATGGATGATTGATCAACGATGCCTGCCCGATGATAACGGCGATTATTTTACCGAGCGGGATTTGGTTGGCTTGCCGATTGGTTTTTGCCTGGAGGGTTATGACCTAAATTGCCAACAAAGCGCACTGCCCGCTCTAAGCAACGGCTTTATCACCTTTGGCACGCTGAACAACCCCAACAAATGGTGCCCGCAAACCCTGATCAACTGGGCGGCGCTGTTACAGGATAATCCCACGGCCAAACTGTTGTTGGGACGGCCAGAATGCGACAATCCGCTGTTTGTGCAGCAATGGCAAAATCGCTTTGCGGAGCGGGGGATTGATGCCGACCGCCTGATTTTTGCTGGCAATCCAGAGGGCGGCTATCTAAAGCTGTATGAACGCATCGATATCGCCGTGGATACCTATGGCAATACAGGGGGCATGACCAGTTTGGAGGCTTTGGCCTGCGGCGTGCCTGTCCTTAGCATGGGGCACCCAGTGGGCGCGCGCCAGCCCGTTAATCTGCTCAGCACCGCGATTTTGCAGCATGTTGGCCTAGCCGATGAATGGTTGGTGGATACTGTTGACGCTTTTGTTGCGCAGGCCGCCCGCTACAGCAACGACCTAGAAAGTCTGGCCGCCTTGCGGCAAACCCTGCCACAACAATTGACCAACAGCGCCCTGTATGACGGGCAGGCCTATGCCAGCGGTTTAAGCGATGCGCTGGTAGCGCTGGCCGATCGTTGCCGCGTTGCCCAAATCAACAGCTATCAAACGCGCCTAATAGAATCTTCGAGACGATAAGGGCTGTGGCATAAGCCCCAGTTGCGTCCACTGCCTCTACCACGTTCACCGTGCTGTGCAGGGGGGGGGTGACAAGTGCCTGTTTGGTAGTTAGAATGCAACCAAATCTATTCCCTAATTCGACGAAGCGATGGCCATGGCAAAAGATAAAGCAGGTACCAGCACCCTGGGCGGAACCCTGGGCTATCTGGATCAATATCCGGTTGGTGGCCAAAAGCCCAACTCGGTCGTTTTTCTGCTGCATGGTTATGGCGCAGCCGCTGAGGATTTGATGTCGTTGGCGGATGTGTGGCAACCATTGCTGCCCAACACCCTGTTTGTGGCGCCCAATGCCCCCTTTCCCTGTGATCATTTGCCCAGCGGTCGGCAATGGTTCCCGCTGTATGAGGTGCCGATGGGGGTGATGGTGGATGGCATGAAACAGGCCGCCGCCGAACTCAACACCTTCATTGATGAATTTTTGGATGAGCAACAGTTGCAACATTTGCCCGTTGCCCTGGTGGGGTTCAGTCAGGGGGCGATGACCGCCCTGTATGCGTCCCTAAAGGCCGAAGGGTTGGTGCGGGCGGTGCTGTCCTACTCCGGATTGTTGTTGGATGCGGAACAGCAGGAAACAGAGCTTAAGTCGCCCCCCACCGTCTTTTTGGTGCATGGGGAGGATGATCCCGTCATTCCCGCCGAGGCGATGGGCAATGCCGAAAAATTGCTTCAGAAACACAAGGTTCCTGTAAAAAGCCTTATGCTACAGGGGCTTGGCCACGGTATTGATGAACGCGCCCTGGCCGCAGGGGCAGCCTTTTTGGTGGATGCCTTAGCTTAGGCGGATTGGCCTAAGTGTGTTGGATGTTGGGGGCTATGCGGCTGGATCATCAGCGCCAGCAGAAGCAATCTTGTCGAAAAAGCCCCGTTAGGCGGCGGCGCCCGCAAAAGCTTGGCCAGCGCCATGCTGCTCAATTTCCACGATCAGGCGGTTGATTTCATCGGCGGCGGCGCTGGTGGGTGATGTTTCGGCCACGCCACTACCCTTTGCCAGGCTAACGCTATAGGCAACGCGGTTGGCAATGCCCGTTTCTGCCAGCGGGATACCATGGGCGGCAAACTCCTGCCGCGTGGCCTCCACCAACTTTGCCCGACCGGTAATGCGGTTCAATACCGCTAGCATCGGCCGCCCCTCAGCGGTGGTCAGCTCCACCGTGCGCTGGGTCGCCCAAACATCCAGCGGGCTGGGTTGCAAAGGGATTAGCACCAGGTCGGCTGAACGAATGGCAATCTTGGCCTCGGTCTGGGTATGGGGGGGGCTGTCGACGATGACGCGGTCATAGCTTTCGCTTAGGCGCAACACCTCATTATGCACACGCCAACCCGTGATGGTTCGCACCTCAGGCGTGGCCTCAGCATTGCCAAGGCGGGCAATACGCTGTTGATACCAATAGGTCAAGCTGCCCTGCGGATCGATATCGACCACCACCACCTTTTGCCCAAGGGCTTGATAGCTGATGGCCAATTGCGCGGCCAGCGTGCTTTTGCCAACACCGCCTTTTTGTTGAGCCACTGTGATGATGCAAACCATGGATATGCCCTTAAGAAAAGATGGGGGAGGGGACGCGATAAGAAATGATAGCCTAGGCAGCGACCTTATTCAAATAGCCTTCCAACCGTTCGGCGGCGGTTTTTTCGTCAACCTGCTCGATGGCGGCGTATTCGCGCGCCAAACGATCTAAGGCCTGCTGATAAATTTGCCGTTCGCTGTAGGATTGCTCCGTCTGCGACTTGCTGCGAAACAGATCGCGCACCACCTCAGCAATCGCAACAGGATCGCCCGAATTAATCTTGGCCTCATATTCCTGCGCACGACGGCTCCACATCACGCGGCGAACGCGGGCGCGCCCCTGCAGCTTGGTAAGCGCCTTATCCAGATGTTCACGGCTGGCCAGTTTGCGCAACCCAGCCTTAGCAACCTTGGCGGTAGGAATGCGCAGCGTCATTTTTTCTTTTTCAAAGCTGATGACCACCACATTCAGCTCCTGCCCCGCGAAAACTTGGTTTTCCATGCGGGACACTTGGCCAACCCCATGGGTCGGGTAAACAACATATTCGCCGATTTGAAAGGCTGAATCCTTATTGGAATTGGCAACAACATTTGTCATTTTGTGACCCCTTTGTTCAAAATTGTTATTAGAAAGCTTTTGTAACAGTTGACCCGCGCAATAAAAACCTTAGTAGGTTATGTGAAGATTTAGTGAAAGCTAACATCAATTTTAGAGAAAATCAAGTTAATTTTATGCGGTTTAAAATCCGATGCAGGGATTTGTCCGAATAGCCTGGTCTAACCTCCAGTCTTTTGCTTAATCCTGTTGGCCAGGATTGGGAGAAAACAGGGCTATTTTGTCGGGCTTATCAAGCCATTGGTCGGCATCGGCGGGCGGGGTGCCCTTTTGGCGAATACTTGGCCATTGCGCGGCATAGTCACGGTTCAGTTGCACCCAACGCTCCGCCGCGGGATCGGTGTCGGCGATAATGGCGCCGGCGGGGCATTCCGGCTCACACACGCCGCAGTCAATACATTGGTCGGGATGGATGACCAGCATATTTTCGCCCTCAAAAAAGCAATCGACGGGACAAACGCTAACGCAATCCATGTATTTGCAACGGATGCAGGCTTCGGTAACGACATAGGTCATGGTAAAAGGCTTTTGAAAGTGCGAAGGCTTTGGAAAAAGTGAAGCATTATCATGACCAAATAATCACCAAAAAGCAAGCAAAACCGCATGGCGGGCGGGCGATGCTGTAACCCTACTTGCCACGCAATCCTGCTATGGATAGTCTAAGCCCATGTTGATTGACCTCTACCCCCCGCTGACCAGCCTGGCGACGCCCGTCCTGCGCCTTTTGCTGCGGCGACGGCTGGCCAGGGGTAAGGAGGATGCGGGGCGGCTGCCAGAACGGATGGGGCAAGCCAGCCTGGCGCGGCCTGATGGCTTTTTGATATGGATTCATGGCGCCAGTGTGGGCGAAAGCAACTCCGCCATTCCACTGATTAAGCGGTTGCAGGCGCAATACCCCGCCGCCAGCATCTTGCTGACCACCGGCACGGTCAGCTCAGCCAAATTGATGGCGAAACAATTGCCACCGCCCGCCATTCATCAGTTTTTTCCTGTTGATGCCCTGCCATGGGTGCGGCGGTTTTTGAATCACTGGCAACCCGATTTGGTGCTGTGGCTGGAGTCTGAGCTGTGGCCAAACTGGCTGCGGCAGTTAAAGTTGCGGCGGATTCCCACTCTGCTGGTCAATGCCCGTATGAAGCCTAAATCCTTTGACCATTGGCTGCGTTGGCCGCGCGCGATTGCCCGCATGGGTGACAGCTTTACCGCCACCCTGGCGCAAAGTGAACCGGATGCCGAACGCTATCGCCGCCTGAAGTTTCCCAACGTCAGTTGTATTGGCAATCTGAAATTTGCGGCGCCGCCCCTGAACGCTGATGATGCTGTGCTGGCCGATTTGCGGCAGCAGATTGGGCAAAGACCGCTGATTGCCTTTGTTTCCACCCATGTGGGGGAGGAGTTGTTGGCGGCGCGGGTGCATCAGTACCTAAAGGCTGAGGTGCCGGATTTAATCACCGTCATCGCGCCGCGTCATGCAGTGCGGGGGGAGGAATTGGCCACCACCCTGACCGAGGCCTTCCCCGATTTGGTGCTGACCCGCCGCGGCCTTAACCAGCCCCTGACCCCGCAGACCGATCTGTATCTGGCCGATACCATGGGGGAACTGGGTTTATGGTACCGATTGGCGCAGGTGGCGGTGATGGGCGGATCCTTTATTCCCTTTGGCGGCCATAATCCGTTGGAGGGGTTGGCGCTGGGCTGCCCCATGCTGTGCGGCCAACATATGTTTGCCTTTGAGGAAATGACCGCCAACATGGTCAGCGCTGGATGCGGCCAGGTGGTGGCGGACGAACGCGGGCTGCGCGCGGAGCTGTTAAGGCTGTTGCATGCCCCCAAAGAGCGGGCAGCGATGGGGCAGGCGGGTTTGGCCTTTGCCGAGGGGCAGGCGCATGTTCTGGATCGCTTGATCGACATGCTGCAACCCTATTTACCCAAGCCTTAGCGGGAATTGCCGATGCTGTGGCGCACCCCATGGTGGTGGCATCAGGATGGGTGGGATGCCCGCCTTGTCCGTAGCGCCCTTATGCCCGCCAGCTGGCTTTACAGCCTGGGGCTATGGCTGGATAGGAACGCATCGCACCCGGTGGCCGCCGCGCTGCCAACCCTGGTGGTGGGGGGGGTAACGGCAGGCGGATCCGGCAAAACCCCCGTGGTGCAATTTATCGCGCGTCGGTTGCAACAGCTTGGCCAAAGCCCGCACATCGGCCTGCGCGGCTATGGCGGGCGGGTTAGCGATCCGCGGCAAGTGTTGGTGGGCGATACCGTCGATACAGTGGGCGATGAAGCGTTGCTGCATACCGCACTTGCCCCAACCTGGGTTGGCCGTAATCGCCTGGCCTTGGCGCAATTGGCGGCGGCGGCGGGTGCCAGCCAACTGCTGCTGGATGATGGGATGCAGCATTGGCGGCTAAGCCCGACCATCAGCCTGCTGGTAATTGATGGCAGTGTCGGGTTGGGCAATGGCCGCCTGCTGCCCGCGGGTGGGCTGCGCGAACCCTGGGCAGCGGTGGTTGCCCGCGCCGATGCCCTGTTAATCCTGGGTAAAGATAGTCAGCAGCTGGCCAACCGTTGGCCAGCCAGCAAGCCATTGCTGCGCGGGCAGCTGGCGGTGGAGCAGGCGCATCAGGAGAAAGTGGCCAATCGGCGATGGTTGGCCTTTGCCGGCATTGGGCGGCCTGAAAAATTCTGGGATAGCCTGCGCGCGGTGGGGGCAGAGCTGGCAGCGGTGCAGGCCTTTGCCGATCACCACCCCTATCGTGCGGGGGAGATGGAGCAGCTGGCGCATCGCGCCGCCAAGCTGTCGGCGGAGTTAATCACCACCCGCAAGGATTGGGTGCGACTGCCCCCCGAATGGCAACAACGGGTGCAAGTGTTGGAGGTGGCGTTGCAGCTGGACAGCGACAGCCTGACCGCGATGGATAAGCTGTTGCAACGGCTGGTGGATACAGCGGTATGAGCCGGTCATCCAGCCATCGCCGCGCCGCCCCCACCATGCGCCGCGCCGTGCCATTTTCCCTGGGCAGGCGGCTGCGCTATGTGTTGCAGGCTATTCCCCTGTATCTGTTGTTTGGCCTGTTTCGCCTGCTGCCCCTGCCGGCGGCATCCTGGCTGGGCGGGCGTTTGGCCTATGGGTTGGGGCGAAATCTGCAACGGCGTAACCGCCTGGCGGCCAGTCAATTGGCGATGGCGATGCCCCACTTGAGCGCGCCAGAGCGGCAGAAAATTTTGGCCGCGATGTGGGACAATTTGGGTCGGGTGGTGGCGGAGCTGGCGCACCTGCCCGCGCTGCGCCGCCGTTTGGCCGATGGGCGGATTCCGATTTTGGGGGCGCAGGCGGTGGTGGAGATGGCGGCGCATGGCCAGCCCGCGATGTTCGTGTCGGGGCATCTGGGCAATTGGGAGCTTGCCCCCCTGGTCGCGCATCATCTGGGCATGCCCCCCTATGGCGTTTATCGGGCGGGCAACAACCCATGGTTAGAGCGGTTAATTCGGGCGCAGCGCGACGCCGCCAGCAACCTGGGGCGGCCGCGTCAGGATTGGCAGGGCTTTGGCATTGCCAAGGGGGCAGAGGGCGGCAAAAAATTGCTGCAAAAAATGAAACAGCGGCAATCAATCGCCCTGTTGATTGATCAACGCATGAACGATGGGGTCACGGCACCCTTTTTTGGCCAGCCCGCGATGACCGCCGATGCCGCCACCAAATTGGCGCTGAAATACGGCTATCCGATTGTGATGGCGCGGGTGGTGCGCGGGCGTGGGCATCAGTTGTCGGTTGAGATTTTGCCCGCCAGCTGGCCGCAAGGCTTTTTGGATGCTGCGGGCGGGGATTTGGAGCTGGCCAGCCTGAACTGGCTTGCCGCCATCAATCACCAGCTGGAAAGCTGGATCCGTGAACACCCCGCCCAGTGGCTGTGGCTCCATCGCCGCTGGTAGGGGGATGTTCCGTATAGGATAGCGCCGCCATTACCGCCCCCTCTGCTTTGTTGTCATCCTACCCCCGCTATTACCGCCACTCCGTTGTCATCCTACCCCTGCCTACCCTTTCCACCACTCCAGTGTCATCCTACCCCTTGTGG